>DASSRF010000234.1:0-13583 GCA_035701945.1 Caldimonas sp.
GGGTGACGTAGATCGAAGTCGTCTTCAACCGTTGGTGCAGCTCCTTGATCTCGCTTCGCATCGCGACGCGCAGCTTGGCGTCGAGGTTCGACAGCGGCTCGTCGAACAGGAACACCTGCGGGTCGCGGACGATCGCCCGCCCCATCGCGACGCGCTGGCGCTGGCCGCCGGAGAGCTGGCGCGGATAGCGGTCGAGCAGTGCGCTGAGCGCGAGGATCTCGGCGGCGCGGCCGACCTTCTGCTCGATCGTCGCCTTGTCCTTCTTCGCGAGCATGAGCGAGAAGGCGAGGTTCTGCCGCACCGTCATGTGCGGATAGAGCGCGTAGTTCTGGAACACCATCGCGATGTCGCGCTCCTTCGGCGGCACCTCGTTGACGCGGCGGTTGCCGATGCGGATCTCGCCGCCCGAGATCTCCTCGAGGCCGGCGATCATGCGCAGCAGGGTCGACTTGCCGCACCCCGAGGGGCCGACGAGGACGGTGAAGGAGCCGTCGGCGATGTCGATGTCGACGCCGTGCAGGACGGCGGTCTCGCCGAAGGTCTTGCGGACCGACTGGATGGTGACGCTGGCCATGGAGGAGCAGGCGGGCGGAAGCCCCGCGCCCGGCGAGTATGGCGAGCCGCCGCCCTGCCGCCATGAGGGCAAACCGGTAGAGGTCGGAGGGGAACTCGCGAGCGGCACGCTACGATCAGCGGTTGCGGCAAGGAGGCCCTCGCACATGAAGATCCTCATCACCGGCGGGGGCGGCTTCATCGGCTCGCGCCTCGCGTCGGCGCTGCTCGCGCGCGGCCGCGTCGGCGGCACGGCGATCGAGCGCATCGTCCTCGCCGACCAGGTCGCGCCGCGTGCCGAGCTCGCGAGCGATCCGCGCGTCGAGACGCGCATCGGCAAGCTCGCCGAGCAGTGCGAAGCGCTCGCGCGCGAAGGCTTCGACGGCGTCTTCCACCTCGCCTCGGCGGTCTCGGGCGAGTGCGAGGCCGACTTCGATCTCGGCCTGCGCTCGAACCTCGACACGACGCGCGCGCTGCTCGATGCGCTGCGCGCCGCGACCGGGCGCGGCGCGCGGCCGGCGCGGCTCGTCTTCTCCAGCTCGGTCGCGGTGTTCGGCCCCGACCCGTCGGTGCCGCTGCCGCCGCTCGTCGGCGACGACACGCTGCCGGCGCCGAAGACGTCGTACGGCACGCACAAGCTGATCTGCGAGCACCTCATCGCGGACTATGCGAGGAAGGGCTTCGTCGACGGCCGCTCGGCGCGGCTGATGACGGTGACCGTGCGGCCGGGGCGGCCGAACGGCGCCGCGTCGTCGTTCTTCTCCGGCATCGTTCGCGAGCCGCTCGCCGGCGTCGAGGCGATCTGCCCGGTCTCGCCGGACGTGTCGCACCCGCTGACGTCGGCGGCGCGCACCGTCGAAGGGCTGATCGCGGTGTACGAGGCGAGCGTCGATCAGCTCGGCGGCCGGCTCGCGCTCAACCTGCCGGCCCTGAACGCGACCGTCGCCGAAATGCTCGCCGCGCTCGAGGAGGTCGCCGGGCCCGAGGTGCGCGAGCGCGTCCGCTTCGTCCGCGACGAGACGATCGCCGGGATCGTCGCCAACTGGCCGCGCGGCGCGACCGCGAAGCGCGCCGAGAAGCTCGGGCTCTTTGCCGAGAAGAGCTTCGCCGACATCATCCGCCGCTACATCGCCGACTGCCGCGCAGCGCCCGAGGGCGCGGCGGCGCTGAAGGGCCTCGATCCACGCAGGGTGAGCGCATGAACCGCATCGACCTCGACGGCCGCGTCGCCGTCATCACGGGCGGCGCGCAGGGCATCGGCTACGCGATCGCCGAGCGCATGCTCGCCTCGGGTGCGGCGGTCTCGCTCTGGGACCTCGACGCTGCCAAGCTCGCCGAGGCGAAGACGGCGCTGGGGCACGACGGCAAGGTGTTCGTCGAGCGCGTCGAGCTGACGAGCGAGGGCGAGGTCGCCGCCGCCACCGAGCGCACCATCGCCGCCGCCGGCAAGATCGACATCGTCGTCAACAACGCCGGCATCACCGGCGGCAACGGCACGACGTGGGAGCTCGCACCCGACGTCTGGCGCCGCGTCCTCGAGGTCAACCTCGTCGCGCCGTACCTCGTCTGCCGCGCGGTCGTGCCGCACCTGATCGAGAACGGCTACGGCCGGATCGTCAACGTCGCCTCGATCGCCGGCAAGGAAGGCAACCCGAACGCGTCGCACTACAGCGCGTCGAAGGCCGGCCTGATCGCGCTCACCAAGTCGCTCGCCAAGGAGCTCGCGACCAAGGGCGTCCTCGTCAACGCGATCGCACCGGCGGCGGCGAAGACCGCGATGTTCGCGACGATGACCAAGCAGCACATCGACTTCATGCTGTCGAAGATCCCGATGGGGCGATTCATCGACGTCCGCGAGATCGCCGCGACGGTGGCGTGGATCGCATCGGAGGACTGCTCGTTCACGACCGGCTCGGTGTTCGACCTTTCCGGAGGGCGCGCGACGTACTGAGCGCACGCGGCGGTCGCACCGTATGATGGTCCGTCGACCCTTCGCGTCTCGATCGATGACCACTGCCCTCGCCGCTGCGTTCGCGCTCGCCGCGGCCGCCCTCGTCGGCTGCGCCGGCGCACCGACCGCGGCGAGCTCGCCGCAGCCGTCCGACTATGTCGTCGCGTCGCTCAGGCCGACGCGCGGCAACACCGCCGCCGGCACCGTCTTCTTCTCGCAGGAAGGCAGCGACGTCGTCGTGCGCGGCCGCATCACCGGGCTGCGCGCGAACCAGGAGCACGGCTTTCACGTTCACGAGAAGGGCGACTGCTCGAGCGACGACGCGACGAGCGCGGGCGGCCATCTCAATCCGGGCGGCAAGCGGCACGGCCCGCAGAGCGGCGAGCACCATGCCGGCGACCTGCCGTCGATCCAGGCCGACGCGAACGGCGTCGCGCTGGTCCGCGCGCGCGTCGCCGGAACGCTGCTCGGCGCCGGCGCCGAGGACATCGCGGGCAAGGCGCTCGTCGTCCACGCGTCGCCCGACGACTACACGACGCAACCGACCGGCAACTCGGGCGCGCGCATCGCGTGTGGCGTCATCGGCATCGGCTCGGGCCGCGACGCGTCGGGCAACCCGGTGCCGATCCCGAAGGACCTCTAGGATCCGGTCGCAGCGGGCGACGCGGCGATGAGCGAAGCGCCGCGCCCTCGCGGAACGACCCCGGCACGCGCCGCGCTGCATCGGCGCTTGCTGGCTGCCGCCGCGCTCGTCCTCGTCGCCGCGTCGCTGTTCGCGGTGCTCGCCGGCGACGTCGCGAGCGGCGCAGCGCTGACGATCGTCGATGCCGCGATCGCTGACTGGCTGCACCGCCACGCGACGCCGCCGCTCGTGACCGCGATGCTCGTCTGGACGCAGCTGCACTCGACGGTCGCGGTCGGCGCGTACGCCGCGGTCGCGGCGCTCGTCCTCGCGTTCGATCGCAGCTGGCGGCGCGCGACGCTCGTCGTCGTCGCGGTCGGCGGCGGGCTCGCGCTCAATGCACTGCTGAAGCTCGCCTTCCAGCGCGCGCGGCCGTCGTTCGACGATCCGCTCGTGACGCTCGCGACGTACAGCTTCCCGAGCGGGCACGTCGCCGGCAGCACGATCTTCTACGGGCTCGCGGTCGCCGCCGTGTTCGCGCGCACGACGAGCGTTCGCTGGCGCGTGCTCGCGATCGTCGGCGCGCTGCTCGCGGTCGCGCTCGTCGCGTTCAGCCGCATGCTGCTCGGCGCGCACTACCTGAGCGACGTCGCCGCGGCGTTCGTCGAAGGCATCGCCTGGCTCGCGATCAGCGTCGGCGCGCTCGCCGCGCCCTGGCGCGAGCCGCCGCGCCCGTCCACTGCCGAGGCCGCGTGACGCGCTCGGTCGTCGTCCTCCTCAACGCCCGCTCGGGCGGCGGCAACGACGCCGCGCTCGCTGCGCACATCGCGGCGCTGTTCGACGCCGCCGGTGCACGCGCCGACGTCCGCCTCGTCCACGGCGACGAGCTCGCCGCAGCGCTGCGGACTGCGATCGAGCGCAGGCCCGACGCGATCGTCGCCGGCGGCGGCGACGGCACCGTCAGCTCGGTCGCGGCGGCGCTCGTCGGCGGCCCGATCGCGCTCGGCGTGCTCCCGCTCGGCACGCTCAACCACTTCGCCAAGGACCTCGGCCTGCCGCTCGAGCTCGACGCCGCGGTCGAGCGGATCGCGCGCGGCGTCGTGCACCGCGTCGACGTCGGCGAGGTCAACGGCCGCGTCTTCGTCAACAACTCGAGCCTCGGCCTCTATCCCGACATCGTTCGCGAGCGCGAGCGCCAGCAGCGCCGCCTCGGCCGCGGCAAGTGGGCGGCGCTCGTCTGGGCGACGATCGGCGCGCTCCGGCGCTTCCCGTTCCTGGGCGTGCGCCTCTCCGTCGATGGCCGCGCCGCGCTGCGGCGAACGCCGTTCGTCTTCATCGGCAACAACGTCTACTCGATGCAGGGCTTCGCGATCGGCGAGCGCGAGCGGCTCGACGCCGGCTGCCTGAGCCTGTACGTCGCGCAGCGGGCGGGCAGGCTGAAGCTCCTGATGCTCGCGCTGCACGCGCTCTTCGGCAGGCTCGAGCAGGCGCGCGACTTCGACGCACTGTGCGCGGTCGACATCGACGTCGAGAGCAGGCGCCGGCGGCTGCGCGTCGCCACCGACGGCGAGATCACGATGATGACGCCGCCGCTGCGCTACCGTACCCGGCCGGCGAGCCTGCTCGTCGTCGCCGGCGAACCGCCTGCATCTGCCTGACGCCGCATGCGCACGCTCGTCCACCTCTCCGACCTCCACTTCGGCAGCGTCGACCCGGCGCTGATCGAGCCGCTGCTCGCGGCGGTCGCCGCGGCCGGCGCCGACGTCGTCGCCGTCTCCGGCGACCTGACGCAGCGCGCGCGCAAGAAGCAGTTCGAGCAGGCGCGCGACTTCCTCGCCCGCATCGCGGCGCCGCGCATCGTCGTCCCCGGCAACCACGACGTCCCGCTCTACCGCGTCTGGGAGCGCTTCCTGAGCCCGCTCGGCAAGTACCAGCGGATCGTGCAGAGCGACCTCGAGCCGTCGTACGTCGACGGCGAGATCGCGGTGCTCGGCATCAACACCGCGCGCGCGCTGACGTTCAAGGGCGGCCGCATCAACAAGGAGCAGATGGCGTCGATCGAGCGGCGCCTGAAGCCGCTCGGCGATGCGGTGACGAAGGTCGTCGTCACCCACCATCCGTTCGACGTTCCCGACGAATCCGGCGACGTCGATCTCGTCGGCCGGGCGAAGAAGGCGATGGCGGTGTTCTCCGATTGCGGCGTCGACCTCCTGCTCTCCGGCCACTTCCACGTCAGCCAGTCGGGCGAGACCCGGCGCGACGCCATCCCCGGCTACTCGGCGCTCGCGGTGCAGGCTGGAACGGCGACGTCGACGCGCGGACGCGGCGAGGAGAACTCGTTCAACGTCGTGCGCATCCAGAAGAGCGAGATCGTCGTCGAGCGCCGGGCGTTCGACCGCGACGCGCGCGCGTTCAGGCCCGCCGGCAGCGAGCGCTTCGTGCGCGAAGGCGAGCGCTGGGTCGAGCGCTGAGTCGGCGCGCTAGCGCGCCGACTCCTGGTCCTGCAGCAGCCGCCACATCACCTTGCCCGACCCCGACTTCGGCAGCGCGTCGACGAATTCGACGATCTTCGGCACCTTGTACGCCGCCATGTGCTCGCGCGACCACGCGACGATGTCGTCGGCGGTCGTCTTGCCCCGGGCGTCGGCGCGCAGCACGACGACCGCCTTCACCGTCTCGCCGCGGTACGGATCGCGCGCGGAGATGATGCACGCCTCCTGCACCGCCGGGTGCTTGTAGAGGAGCATCTCGACTTCGGCGGGCCAGACCTTGAAGCCGCTCGCGTTGATCATCCGCTTGAGGCGGTCGGTCATGAAGAAATAGCCTTCCTCGTCCATGCGGCCGAGGTCGCCGGTGCGGAAGAACCTGCGGCCTTCGAAGTCGATGAACGCCGCGGCGGTCGCCTCCGGGTGCTTCCAGTACCCGGTGAAGACCATCGGGCCGCGGGTGATGATCTCGCCGGTCTCGCCGGGCGGCAGCTCCTGCAGCGTGACCGGGTCGACGACGCGCGAATCGACCGAGAAGATCGGGATGCCGAGGCACTGCAGCTTGGCGCGCTCGGGCGGATTCGAATGGCTCGGCGCCGCCGTCTCGGTGAGCCCGTAGCCTTCGGCGAAGGTGAGGCCGAACTCGTCGCGCAACCGCTCCGCGACCGCGTGCGGCATCGCCGCGCCGCCGCCGCTGATGCTGCGCAGGCTCGAGAGGTCGAAGCTCTTGTAGCTGGGACTGCCGAACAGGTCGATGACCATCGTCGGGATGCACACCCAGTGCGAGATCCGGTGCGCCGAGATGAGGCGGCCGGCGAGCTCGCGGTCCCAGCGCGGCATGACGACGACGGTCGCGCCCGAATAGACCGAGCCGAGCACGCTGTAGAGCATGCCGGTGATGTGGAACATCGGAACGACGCCGAGCACGATCGGCTCGGGACCGCCGGCGTAGCCCCAGGCGCCGCCGACGCAGTTGTGCATCAGCGTGCGATGCGTGTGCATGCAGCCCTTCGGCAACCCGGTCGTCCCCGAGGTGTACGGCAAGAGCGCGAGGTCGTCGGGGCCGGCGCGCGCCGGCGCCGGCACGAGACGCTCGCCGATCGCGTCGAGCCAGCGCGTGCATCCCGCGGGCAGCGGCGGATCGCTGCGCAGCCACTGCTCCATCGCCGGCGGCGGTGCATCGGCACCGACGATCGCGCCGGCGGGCATCGTGTCGCTGTAGCGCGTCGCGACGATCGCGCGCACGCGCTCGTGCTCGGGCAGCGCAGCGTTGGCGGCCTCGACGGTGGCGGCGAGATCGGCGCTGCAGATGACGACCTTCGTTCCGGGATCGCTGATGTAGTGCTCGAACTCGTCGGCCTTGTTCATCGGATTGACCGGGACGACGACGGCGTCGGCGCGCAGCACCGCGTAGAGCGCGATCGCGAACTGCGGGCAGTTCTGCAGATAGATGGCAACGCGATCGCCAGCCTGCACTCCGGCGCGCTGCAGCCAGCCGGCGAGCGCGACCGCTTGATCGTGGAGCTGGCGGTACGTCAGCGGCTGGCCGAAGAAGAGATACGCGGTGCGGTTTGGAAATCGTCTGGCGGTGACCTCGAGGTTGAACCAGAGCGAGGTCTCGGGAGCGATGACCGCGCGCGGCAACCGCCGCGGCCAGATCTTGAAATGCGGACGGTCGGCGGGGACCGTGAAATCGGAGTCGGATGGCGTCGGCACGGACATTCCCGTCGTCGAGGAGCGCCCGGTATAGCGAGGCGTGCGAGGGACGGCTACCGCAACTTCCCGAACACCATCCTCGTGTCGCGGCGAGCGATGCGCCGGCCGAGGCGTCGGCGCATCGCTAGTGCTCGCGCTGGCGCTTGCGCGCAAGCACCGCCGGACAGTCGCCGGTGTTGCGGTAGCGCGCTTCCTCGCACTTCTCGTCCTTGCAGACGTTGACGGCGAAGAAGCCGCTGTTCGTGCGATTGCAGAACTCCGCCGCGGTCTCCTCGTGGCGCGGCGCCGCGTATTGCGGCGGCTGCTGCGCCTGCGCACGCGTCGCGCTCGGTTGCTGCCCCTGCGCAGGCGGCGGCGACGGCATCGGCGTCGTGCCGTCGCTGCCACGCGGCGCGGTCGCGCTGCCGATCGCGCCGCTCGCCGCAGCGTCCTCGACCTTCGGCACCGGACGGCCTGGCGGTCGGGCGCGCGCTGCGCTCGCGGCGGCGTCGAGCGACGGCGATGTTGCCTTCGCGGTCGCATCGAGCTTCGCCGCCGCGTCGGACTTGAGCGCGCTGTCGGACTCGCTGCCCGCGGTGTTGATCGGCGGCACCGCAGGCGGCGTCGCGGGCAACGCAGCGCCTTGCGGCGGCTCGAGGATCGTCTCGCTCGGACCGGTCGACTGGTTCACCGGGACCGTCGAAGGCACGCCCATGGCCGACGCGGCCGGGGCTGCGCCGGCGGCTTCGCGACGCCCGGACAGCTGGACCGCGGCTGCGATCGCGACCACGACCGCGATGCCGCCGCCGGCAGCGAGGAGCCAGGTCTTCGAACGCGCTGCGCTCGGCGCTGCTTTCGCGGTCGCAGGGCCGAGCGGCGCAGGCCGCGACGCGGGGGACCGCGACGCGGGCGATTGCGAATCCCGGAATTGCGACGGCCGGGGGTCGCCTGCGCTCGCCGCGAACGGCGCCGGCTTCGAAGGCCCGGCGCTGCGGGGAGTGGTCGCAGCGGCAGCGGCGAGCGGCGGCGACACCGACGGTGGCCCGCTTCGCGCGCCGCCGCCTTCGGCAGCGGCCGCTGCCGACGTCGTCGGGCCTGCGGTCGCGCGCTGCTGCGCCGTCGCCGCGGGACGCTCGAGCGGCTGCGTTGCAGTTGCCGGCGCGCCTTGCGCCGCGGTCGACGGCGTGACGGCGGGCGCAGACGGCTGCACGAGCGACTGCGTTGCGCCCGCCTGCCGCGGTCCGGGCACCTGCCGCGCCGTCGGCATCTGCGTTGTCGGGCTGAACGAGGTCGGCGTGCTTCGCACGGCCGTCGTCTGCGTCGGCACGTACGCGGTGTTGATGCGCGTCGCGTCGGCAGCAGTCTCGATCTGCGGACCGCCGGGCGCGAGCGCGCCGGGGATCGTCATCCCGGGCCGGCCGCGCGGCGGAATCTCGGCGTGGCCGTCGAGGACCGCGCGCAGCTGCTCGCCGCTTTGCGGGCGCTGGTTCGGACGCACCGCGAGCATCCACGCCATCGCCTCCATGAAGCGCGGCGAGATGCCGGGAACGACGCGCTGCTCGATCGCGTCGCCGTCCTCGGCGACCGCGCGCGCGGTCGCCGGCGCCGGCGGGACGCCGAAGACGAGGTAGTGGACGACGGCGCCGAGCGCGTAGAGGTCGGTCCACGGCCCCTGGCGCAGCTGCGTCATCTCGGCGTACTGCTCGATCGGCGCGTAGCTCGGCTTCAGGATCGCCGTCAGCGACTGCGTGCGGTCGCTGATGACGCGCCGCGCCGCGCCGAAGTCGAGCAGCACCGGCGGACCGTCGCGCGGCAGCAGGATGTTGTCGGGCGCGATGTCGCGGTGGTAGACGCCCTCGCGATGGAGCAGCTCGAGCGCGGACAGGATCGGCGTGATGACGCTCTTGATCCACGCCTCGTCGGGCGGATGCGCCATGCCGCGGCGGGTGTCGCGCAGCGTCGTTCCCTGCAGGAACGGCATCACCATGTAGGCGGTCGCGTTGTCTTCCCAGAAGCGGTAGACCTTGACCAGCGACGGATGGTCGAAGCGGGCGAGCAGGCGCGCTTCGTTGATGAACGAGCGCAGCCCGATCGCGTAGGTCTCGGCGAACGCGCTCGATCGGATCGTGATCTGCGCGCCGTCGCCGCGCGCAGCGAGCGACGCCGGCATGTATTCCTTGAGCGCGACCTCGCGCTCGAGCGAGTGGTCCTGCGCGAGGTAGACGATGCCGAAGCCGCCGACGCCGATGACGCGCAGGATCTCGAACTCGCCGAACCGCGTCCCGGCCGGGAGCGCGTCGTGGTCGCTGCCGGTCGCGGCCGCTGGCTTGCTGAGAGTCGGGGGCGTGCTCATCTGTCGCGGCCGGGCCACGGAGCCGGAAGGACCGCGAGCTTACCGCACCCCTCCGGCCACGGGTCACCCTCTGTCAGGGCGGCCGGGCAGTTGAAAATAGCGCACATCCAGAGCGGCGCGCATCCTCAATGCGTGCGGAACCCATGGCCACGATCCTCCAGCACCTCCCCGTCGGCGAGCGCGTCGGCATCGCCTTCTCGGGCGGCCTCGACACCAGCGCTGCGTTGCACTGGATGCGCGGCAAGGGCGCGATTCCGTACGCGTACACCGCCGACCTCGGCCAGCCCGACGAGCCCGACTACGACGACATCCCGCGCCGGGCGCTCAGCTACGGCGCCGAGAAGGCGAGGCTGATCGACTGCCGCGCGCAGCTCGCCGCCGAAGGCGTCGCGGCACTGCAGTGCGGCGCCTTCCACATCTCGACCGCCGGCCAGACGTACTTCAACACGACGCCGCTCGGCCGCGCCGTCACGGGGACGATGCTCGTCTCGGCGATGAAGGAAGACGGCGTCGACATCTGGGGCGACGGCAGCACGTTCAAGGGCAACGACATCGAGCGCTTCTACCGCTACGGGCTGCTCGTCAACCCGCAGCTGAGGATCTACAAGCCGTGGCTCGACCAGGCGTTCATCGACGAGCTCGGCGGCCGCGCCGAGATGTCGGCGTTCATGGCCAAGGCCGGCTTCGCTTACAAGATGTCGGCCGAGAAGGCGTACTCGACCGACTCGAACATGCTCGGCGCGACGCACGAGGCCAAGGATCTCGAGCAGCTTTCGACGGGCATGACGATCGTCGAGCCGATCATGGGCGTCGCGTTCTGGAAGGACGACGTCCGCATCGCGCGCGAGACGGTGACGGTGCGCTTCGACGAAGGCCGCCCGGTCGCGCTCAACGGGGTCGAGCAACGCGACCTCGTCGCGCTGCTGCTGGAGGCCAACCGCATCGGCGGGCGCCACGGCCTCGGCATGAGCGACCAGATCGAGAACCGCATCATCGAGGCGAAGAGCCGCGGCATCTACGAGGCGCCCGGAATGGCGCTCCTCTTCATCGCCTACGAGCGGCTCGTCACCGGAATCCACAACGAGGACACGATCGAGCAGTACCGCGACCACGGCCGCCGGCTCGGGCGGCTCCTCTACCAGGGCCGCTGGTTCGACCCGCAGGCGATCATGCTGCGCGAGACCGCCGAGCGCTGGGTCGCGCGTGCGATCACGGGCGAGGTCGCGATCGAGCTCAGGCGCGGCAACGACTACTCGATCGTCGACACCGAGTCGCCGAACCTCAGCTACAAGCCCGAGCGGCTGACGATGGAAAAGGGCGAATCGAGCTTCTCGCCGCAGGACCGCATCGGCCAGCTCACCATGCGCAACCTCGACATTGCGGACACGCGCGAGAAGCTGATCACGTACGCGAAGTCGGGCCTGCTCAGCGTCGGCTCGGGCTCGGCGCTGCCGCGCCTCGGCGGCGACAAGGCAGGCGACTAGCGCGCGGCGTGCGCTTCGACGGAACTGCTGGCGAAGCCTGCGCCCGGACAGGACCGGCAGCCGCCGCTCGCGGATCTCAGCCCGGCAGCCGCTCTCTCACACGACCACCGGCTCGTGCTCGAGTCGGATGCCGAAGCGTCCGTAGACGCTTTCCTGGATCGCGCGCGACAGCGTCATCACTTCCGAGCCGATCGCGGCGCCGCGGTTGACGAGGACGAGCGCCTGGCGCTCGTAGACGCCGGCCTGGCCGACCGTCTTTCCCTTCCAGCCGCAGGCGTCGATCATCCACGCCGCGGCGAGCTTGACGCTGCCGTCGGGCATCGGGTAGTGGACGATCTCGGGATCGCGGCCGATGATGTCGCGGCACTGCTCCGGCGTCACGACCGGGTTCTTGAAGAAGCTGCCGGCGTTGCCGATCGCGGCCGGATCGGGCAGCTTCGCGCGACGGATCGCGCACACCCAGTCGAAGATCCGGCGCGCGTCGGGATTCGCGATCCCGCTCTCGGCGATCTTCTTCTGCAGCTCGAGGTAGCCGAGCACCGGCCGCCAGGGCCGCGGCAGGCGCAAGCGAACGCGCGTGATCAGGCTGCGGCCGGCGAGCGAATGCTTGAAGACGCTGTCGCGGTAGCCGAACGCGCAGATGCCGGGACCGAGCGTGACGCTGCGGCCGGTCACGAGATCGACGGCGTCGAGCGACTCGAAGCGCTCCTTCAGCTCGACGCCGTAGGCACCGATGTTCTGCACCGGCGCCGCGCCGACCGTTCCCGGGATCAGCGCGAGGTTCTCGAGCCCGGGGTGGCCCTGCGCGAGCGTGAACTCGACGAGCTCGTGCCAGCTCTCGCCGGCGCCGGCCTCGACGATGACGGAGTCGTCGCGCTCGTCGACGACGCGCATGCCGCGCACCTCGACCTTGAGCACGACCTGCGGCATGTCGCGCGTCAGGATGATGTTGCTGCCGCCGCCGAGGATGAACTTGGGCGCGCGCCCGAGCTCCTTGTCGTCGACGACGCGGCGCACGTCGGCGTCGCTCGCGATGCGGACGAGCGTCTTCGCCACCGCCGGAAGACCGAAGGTGTTGTAAGGCTTGAGGTTGACCCCGGCCTCGATTTGCATGGGAGAATTCTGGCGCCAAAAGCCGCGCGGCAGTGTGACCGCCGACGCGCGGAAAGGTTCGCGACATGCCCAGCTTCGACGCCGTCGTCGACCCCAACCTCGTCGAGGTGAAGAACGCCGTCGATCAGGCCGGAAAGGAAATCGGCACGCGCTTCGACTTCAAGGGCTCGTCGGCGCGGGTCGAGCTGAAAGAGAAGGTTGTCACGCTCTTTGCAGACAGCGAGTTCCAGCTCGGCCAGGTCTCCGATATCCTGCTGGCGAAGCTCGCCAAGCGCAACGTCGATGCGCGCTTCCTCGACCGCAGTGCGAAGGTCGAGAAGATCGGCGGCGACAAGGTGCGGCAGGAGCTCGCGGTCAGGAGCGGCATCGATTCCGAGACCGCGAAGAAACTGCAGACGACGATCAAGCAGAGCAAGCTCAAGGTGCAGTCATCGATCCAGGGCGACACGGTTCGCGTCAGCGGCGCCAAGCGCGACGAGCTGCAGGCGGCGATCGCGCTCATCCGCAAGGAGATCGCCGACCAGCCGCTCTCGTTCACCAACTTCCGCGACTGACCGCGATGCGTGCGCTCGTCGCGACGCTGCTCGTCGCAGCCGGTGCCGCGGCGTCGGCGCAGACGGTCTCGATGGGCGGCAGCCTCGGCCAGAACGCGCTGCTCGTGATCAACGGCAAGGCGCGAACCGTCGCGGCCGGCGCGACGGTCGACGGCGTCCGTCTCGTTTCGGTCACCGGCAACGAAGCGGTCGTCGAGGTCGACGGCAAGCGCTTCAAGGTCCACCTCGGCGAGGCCCAGGTCAACCTCGGCGGCAAGGCGAGCGAAGGCGGCGGCAAGCAGATCGTGCTCAGGGCGCAGAGCGGCGGCCACTTCGTGACGTCGGGGACGATCAACGGCAAGACCGCGCGCTTCGTCGTCGACACCGGCGCGACGCTCGTCTCGATGGACCAGTACGAGGCCGACCGTCTCGGCGTCGACTGGAAGAACGGCCAGCGCGGCATCAGCCGCACCGCCAACGGCGACGCGCCGTTCTACGCGACGACGCTGCAGTCGGTGCGGATCGGCGACGTCCAGGTCTACAACGTCCCGGCGATCGTCTCGCCTGCGCCGATGCCCTACATCCTGCTCGGCAACAGCTTTCTCAACCGCTTCCAGATGAAGCGCGAGAACGACGTGATGACGCTCGACCTGCGCTACTGAGCGCGCGCGGGCGGTGCAACGCGCTGCGGCCTCGCACGCGGGCGCGGGCGGCGGGTGGCCGATTTCCTCCATGTCCCCCGGGCCTGGCCTGAACGGCCGGCCCTCCTCCTCTACTTCCGGAAATCGGCCACC
>DASSRF010000235.1:0-14339 GCA_035701945.1 Caldimonas sp.
CAACGAGCGCCGTCCGCGCGCAATCGGACGCCTCCGCGGCGGCAAGCGCGCTCTCGACGCTGCCGATCGCGGTCTCGGTCGCCGCGCCGGTCGCGATCCTCTCGACCGGCGCCGCCCTCACCGTCGTCGCCGTCGAAGCGACGAGCACCGGCGTCGTCTGGGTGCTCGAGCGCAGCGCCGACGGCGTGCGCGCGAGCGTCCAGCTCGTCGGCCGCGGCGCAGCCGAGGCGTCGCTCGCGGTCGGCACGGTCGTCGTCGCGACCGCCGTCAGCACCGGCTGGGTGCTCGCCGCCGCCGGCCAGGCGATCGCGTTCATCCCCAACGAGCTCGGCCGCGCGCTCCTCTACAACGAGAGGATCACGCGATGAGCCGCGCGATCCGTGCCGTCGCCGCGATCGCCGCCGCCGCGGTCGCGTCCGCGTTCGCGAGCGCGGCGCATGCCGGGCGGTCGTGCGAGCAGCGGCCGCCGACCGCGCTCGCGGTGACGCAGGGGATGGCGCTCGCCGAGCGCACCGCGGCGCGCTTGACGCAGACCGGCGCCGACGTCGTCGTCATCGCCCGCGCCGGCCAGAACCTGAGCGCGTACGGCTTGCGCTACTCGCACCTCGGCTTCGCGTACCGCGAAGGCGAAGGCAGGAACGCGGTCTGGCGCGTCGTCCACAAGCTCAACGAGTGCGGCACCGCGCACGCGTCGCTCTATCGCCAGGGCCTCGGCGAGTTCTTCCTCGACGACCCCTGGCAGTACGAGGCGGCGGTCGTCGTGCCGACGGCGCGCGTGCAGGCGCACCTGCGCGCGCTGCTCGCCGACAACGTCGCGGTGGCGCGTCTCGACACGCCTGCATACAGCGTCGTCGCGTATCCGTGGTCGTCGCGCTACCAGCAGTCGAACCAGTGGGCGATCGAGACGATCGCGCTCGCCGAGGAGCCGGCAGCGGTGACGCGCGAGCGCGCGCAGGCGTGGCTTCGCCTGCACGGCTACGAGCCGACGACGCTGCGCCTGACGGCGTTCACGCGCCTCGGCGCGCGCCTGACGCGCGCGAACGTCGCCTTCGACGATCACCCGAACGAGAAGCGGTTCAGCGATCGCATCGAAACCGTCACGGTCGACTCGGTCTTTCGCTGGCTCGAGCGCGACGGCCTCGCCGGTCCGGCGCAGGTGATCCGGTAGATTGGCGACAGCGCCCCCTCGGGGTCGAACGGGAGCCACGCCTTGACCACGAATGCCGACCTCGCCGAGCCGCTGCCGCAGGCGGCGACGCACGCGCACCCGAACCAGTTCGCGCTGCTCGGGCAGCGCCGCTTCGCGCCTTTCTTCTGGACGCAGTTCCTCGGCGCCGGCAACGACAACCTCTTCAAGTTCTCCTTCACCGTCCTCATCACGTACCAGCTGCAGGTGAGCTGGCTGCCGCCGGCGCTCGCCGGGCTCGTGATCGGCGCGCTCTTCATCCTGCCGTTCCTGCTCTTCTCGGCGACCAGCGGCCAGCTCGCCGACAAGATCGACAAGGCGCGGCTGATCCGATTCGTGAAGACGCTCGAGATCGCGATCATGGCGCTCGCCGCGTGGGGCTTCCTGCGCAGCGATCCCGTCGTTCTGCTCGCGTGCGTCTTCCTGATGGGGCTGCACTCGACGCTGTTCGGCCCGGTCAAGTTCGCGTACCTGCCGCAGCATCTCGACGAGCGCGAGCTCACCGGCGGCAACGGCATGGTCGAGATGGGAACGTTCGTCGCGATCCTGCTCGGCAACGTCGCCGGCGGGCTGCTCGTCGCGATCCCGGGCGGCGCGCACTACGTCGCCGCGGCGTGCGTCGCGGTCGCCGTTCTCGGCCGGCTGACGGCGCAGGCGGTGCCGGCTTCGCCTTCGACCGATCCCGGCCTCGTCATCAACTGGAACCCGGTCACCGAGACGCTGAGGAACCTGAAGCTCGCGCACGGCAACCTGGTCGTCTTCCGCTCGCTCCTCGGCATCTCGTGGATGTGGTTCTTCGGCGCCGCCTTTCTCGCCGAGTTCCCCGCGTTCGCCAAGGAGGTGCTCCACGGCGACGAGCAGGTCGCGTCGCTGCTGCTGGTCGTCTTCTCGGTCGGCATCGGCGTCGGCTCCCTGCTGTGCGAGGTGCTGTCGCGTCGTCACGTCGAGATCGGGCTGGTGCCGTTCGGCGCGATCGGGATGAGCGTGTTCGCGGTCGACCTCTACTTCACCGCGCGCGGGCTGCCGCCCTCGGCAGGGCACACCGTCGCGACCTTCGTCGGCGAGCCGCGCCACTGGCGCGTCATGGCCGACCTCGCGCTGCTGTCGCTCTTCGCGGGCCTCTACAGCGTCCCGATGTACGCGCTGATCCAGATGCGCTCGGCGCCGAGCCACCGGGCGCGGATCATCGCCGCCAACAACATCCTGAACGCGCTCTTCATGATCGCGAGCGCGGTCATCGTCGGCATCCTGCTGAAGATCGGGCTCACGATCCCGCAGGTGTTCCTGACGATCGGCATCCTCAACGCGATCGTCGCCGCCTACATCTTCCTGCTCGTTCCGGAGTACCTGATCCGCTTTGTCGCGTTCGTCGTCGCGCGGATCGTCTACCGATTCAAGGTGCGCGGCGACGAGCACATCCCGACCGAAGGCGCCGCGATCCTCGTCTGCAACCACGTCAGCTTCATCGACCCGGTGCTGCTGATGGCAGCGAGCCCGCGGCCGATCCGCTTCATCATGGACCACGAGATCTTCCGCATCCCGATGCTCGGCTGGTTCTTCCGCCTCGCCAAGGCGATCCCGATCGCGCCGCAGAAGGTCGACGCGCGGACGTACGAGCAGGCCTTCGCCCGCGCCAGGCAGGTCCTCGACGAAGGCGACCTGCTCTGCATCTTCCCCGAAGGCGCGATCTCGCGCGACGGCGAGCTCGCCGAGTTCAAGGGCGGCGTGATGCGCCTGCTCGCTGCGAGCCCGGTGCCGGTCGTGCCGATCGCGCTGCAGAACATGTGGGGCTCGTTCTTCTCGCGCGTCGACGGCCGCGCGATGACGAAGCCGTTCAGGCGCGGCGTCTTCAGCCGCGTCGGCCTCGTCGCCGGCGAGGCGGTCGCGCCGCAGGCGGCGACGCCCGAAGGCTTGCGCGAGCGCGTCGGCCGCCTGCTCGCGGCGTGACCGGGCGCCCTAGACCGGCGCGGTCGTGAACCCGGGCTCGGCCTCGACCGCGCTGCTGCGGCCGATCCGCTCGTACTCGGAGATGACCTGCGCGCCGAACAGGAGCAGCGTCGCCGCGAGCTCGAGGCTCAGCAGGACGACGATCGCCGTCGTCAGCGAGCCGTAGACGATGTTGACCTGCGACAGCGTCGCGAAGTACCACACCAGGACGTGGCGGGTGATCTCCCAGAGCACCGCCGCGGTGATGCCGCCGATCAGCGCATGCCGCCACGCCAGCCGTCCCGCCGGCATGACGAGATAGACCGACGTCAGGACGAAGACCTCGCCGGCGAAGCCGAGCAGGTACAGCAGCAGCCCGGAGAAGCCGCTCAGCGACCACTCGTGGCCGAACAGCTCGACGCTCTCCTTGCCGACCGCCTGCAGGCTGCCGGCGACGAGCGTCACGAGCAGCAGGCCGATGCCGAGGCAGAGGATGTATGCGTACGGGATCAACACCGAGAAGATGAAGCGGCGCTTGCGCGCGACGACGCGGTGCAGAAAGATCACCGACATCGCGTTCTCGAGCACGGTGAACGCGAGCGAGCTGAAGAAGACCATCGTCGCCAGCAGCAGCCAGCCGATGCCCTGCCGCTTGTCGAGGAAGTTCGCGAGCTCGTCGACGATCGGTCGCGACTGGCTCGGCACGAGCCACTCGAGATAGCGGCCGATCGTCGCCAGCAGCTCCCTCTGATCGATCAGCTGTGACAGCGCGATCACCGTGAGGATCAGCAGCGGGACGATCGACAGCAGCGCGTAATACGCCACCGCGCCGGCGAGCAGCAGCCCCTGGTTGGCCTTGAAGCCCTTCAGCGTCTGCAGCAGGAAAGCGCCTGGATGGCGCAGCACGTGCTGCGCCGCCGGGCCGAGCAGGCGATCGCCCAGGTAGTGTTGAACGGTGTTGTGAAGGCGGTCGGTCAACGATCGGGCGTCGAGATCTCGCGCAGAGTTTCGTCGGTGTGCGCCGATTGTCGCGTCGCCAGGTCGCCGAGCGCCACCACCCCGACGATCGCATTGTCGGCGTCGAGGACCGGCAGCCGCCGCACCTGGGCCTCGCCCATCTCGGCCATCACCGCCTCGACCGTGTCGTCGGCGCGGCAGCAGCGCACCTCCTCGGTCATGACGTCGGCCACGAGCGACTCCTGCGCGACCATGCCGTCGGCGACGCCGCGCACCGCGATGTCGCGGTCAGTGACCATGCCGACGATCGCCTGGCCGTCGAGCACCGGCAGCGAACCGACGTCCATGTCGCGCATCCGCCTGGCCGCGGCCTGCAGCGTCTCGTCGCGCTGCACCGTGGCAACGCTTCGGGTCATGATCTCGGCGATCGTCGTCATGGCAAACCTCCTTGGTGCTTCGTCGCCAAGGCTAGGCACGCCGGCGCGCGACGGGGAGGAGGCGACTGCCCCCGTCGCTGTCGGCGCAGCGCCGCGCGCGGAGTCGGCGCCGTCCGACGCGCGGCGCTTCAGACGCCGCGCTCGCGGTCGGCGCGGAACGCGGCGGCGAACTCGGCGAAGCGGCCCGCCTCGAGCGCCTCGCGCACGCCGCGCATCAGCGCCGCGTAGAAGTGCAGGTTGTGCACGCTCGCGAGCATCGGCGCCAGCATCTCGCCGCAGCGGTCGAGGTGGTGCAGGTACGCGCGCGAGAAGCGCGCGCACGTCGCGCAGGTGCAGGTCGGATCGAGCGGCTCGTCGTCGCTCTTGTAGCGGGCGTTGCGGATCCGCAGGTCGCCGAAGCGCGTGAAGAGGTGGCCGTTGCGGGCATTCCTCGTCGGCATCACGCAGTCGAACATGTCGACTCCGGCGGCGACGCCGTCGAGCAGGTCCTCGGGCGTGCCGACGCCCATCAGGTAGCGCGGCTTGTCGTCGGGCAATCGGTGCGGCGTGTGGGCGACGATCCGCTGCATCGCCTCCTTCGGTTCGCCGACGCTGACGCCGCCGATCGCGTAGCCGGGCAGGTCGAGCGCGGCGAGCGCGTCGATCGACTCCTCGCGCAGCGTCTCGAACATGCCGCCCTGGACGATGCCGAAGAGGGCGTTCGGGTTCTCGAGCCGCGCGAACTCGGCGCGCGAGCGCGCCGCCCAGCGCAGGCTCATCTCCATCGAGCGGCGCGCGTCGGCCTCGGTCGTGACGCGGCCGTCGACCTCGTAGGCGGTGCACTCGTCGAACTGCATCACGATGTCGCTGTCGAGCGTGCGCTGGATCTGCATGCTGACCTCGGGAGTGAGCAGCATGCGGTCGCCGTTGACCGGCGAGCGGAACGCGACGCCTTCCTCGCGCACCTTCGCGTTGGCTCCGAGCGACCAGACCTGGAAGCCGCCGCTGTCGGTGAGGATCGAGCGCGTCCAGCCTTCGAACCGGTGCAGCCCGCCGAAGCGCGCGACGACGTCGAGCCCGGGCCTGAGCCACAGGTGGAAGGTGTTGCCGAGGATGATCTCGACGCCCATCGCCTCGAGCGCCTGCGGCCACACGCCCTTGACGCTGCCGTACGTGCCGACCGGCATGAAGACCGGCGTCTCGACGGTGCCGTGGCGCAGCGTCAGGCGGCCGCGGCGCGCCAGCCCCTCGCCGGCGAGGACCTCGAATGCAAGCATCAGCGGATTGTCGTCGCGGGCGCGCTCGCCGCCTGGGCGCCTTCGCGCGCGAGCAGCATCGCGTCGCCGTAGCTGAAGAAGCGGTAGCGCTCGGCAATTGCGTGCGCGTAGAGCGCGCGGATGCGCTCGATCCCGGCGAACGCCGAGACGAGCATCAGGAGCGTGCTCTTCGGCAGGTGGAAGTTGGTGAGCAGCAGGTCGACGATGCGAAACGAAAAGCCCGGCGTCACGAAGAGGTCGGTCTCGCCGCTCGCTGCGGCGATCGCTTCGCCAGCCGGTGCGCGCAGCGCCGCCGATTCGAGCGCGCGCAGGCTCGTCGTGCCGACCGCGACGATGCGGCCGCCTGCGGAGCGGGTGCGCGCGATCGCCGCTGCGGTCGCCGCGCTCACCTCGTAGCGCTCGCTGTGCATGACGTGCTCGGCGACGCGCTCGCTGCGCACCGGCTGGAACGTTCCGGCGCCGACGTGCAGCGTCACGGCCGTGCGCTCGATGCCCCGCGCGGCGAGCGCCGCGAGCAGCTCGGCGTCGAAGTGCAGCGCCGCGGTCGGCGCCGCGACCGCACCCGGCCGCTCGGCGAAGACGGTCTGGTAGCGGGTGGCATCGCTCGCATCGTCGGCGCGCTCGATGTACGGCGGCAGCGGCACGTGGCCGTGGCGATCGAGCAGCTCGAGCGGCGGCGCCGGAAAGCGCAGGCGAAAGAGCGACGCATCGCTGCCGGCGCGGCCGAGCACCTCGGCGACGAACGCCTCGGCGAAGCGGATCGTCGTTCCCGGCCGTGGCGTCTTGCTTGCGCGCAGCTGCGCGACGACGACGTTCTCGTCCTCGATCCGCTCGACGAGCGCCTCGACCGCGCCGCCGCTCGCCTTCGCGCCGAACAGGCGCGCCTTGATGACCGCGGTGTCGTTGACGACGAGCAGGTCGCCGGCGCGCAGCAGCTCGGGCAGCTCGCGGACATGGCGGTCGCGGGGCGGATCGCGCGTGCCGTCGAGCAGGCGCGACGCGCTGCGCTCGTCGGCGGGTCGCTGCGCGACGAGCTCGCGCGGCAGCGCGAAGTCGAAGTCGCTCAAGGTCAACGGCGCCGCCATGCAGGGCAAAATTCTCCCATGGCCCCCACTGCGCCGCGCGCACCGAAGCCCGGCGCGGCGCCCGCAGCTGCGGCCGAGCAGGCGCTCGCCAAGCTCGGCCTCGTGCGCGACATCGACCTCGCGCTGCACCTGCCGCTGCGCTACGAGGACGAGACGCGGATCGTTCCGATCGCCTCGCTCGGCGACGGCGTCACCGGCCAGGTCGAAGGCGTCGTCACCGACTCGAAGATCCAGTTCCGGCCGCGCCGCCAGCTCGTCGTCAGGATCGCCGACGACACCGGCGAGCTCTTGCTGCGCTTCCTCCACTTCTATCCTTCGACGCAGAAAACGCTCGCTGCCGGCAAGCGCGTGCGCGCTCGGGGCGAGGCGCGCGGCGGCTTCTTCGGCGTCGAGATGGTCCACCCGACGTTCAAGGTCGTCGCGCCGGGTGCGCCGTTGCCGACCTCGCTGACGCCGGTCTATCCGAGCGCGGCGCAGCTCTCGCAGGCGACCTTGCGCAAGGCCGTTGCCACCGGCCGCGCCCGCGCCGACCTCGACGAGCAACTGCCGCCCGGCACCGTGCCGCGCGGCCTGCCGACGCTGCGCGAAGCGCTCGCGTTCCTGCACGAGCCGCCGCCGGGGCTCGCCGCGGCCGCGCTCGAGGACCGCTCGCTTCCGGCATGGCAGCGCCTCAAGTTCGACGAGCTGCTCGCGCAGCAGCTCTCGCAGCTGCTCGCGCAACGCGAGCGGCAACGTCAGCGCGCGCCGACGATGCCCGCTGCACGCGGCAAGCTGCACGACGCGCTCGTCGCTGCGCTGCCATTCGCGCTCACCCGCGCGCAGCGTCGCGTCGGCGCCGAGGTCGACGCCGACCTCGGCCACGCGGTGCCGATGCACCGGTTGCTGCAGGGCGACGTCGGCTCGGGGAAGACGGTCGTCGCTGCGCTCGCCGCCGCGCGCGCGATCGACGCCGGCTGGCAGTGCGCGCTGATGGCGCCGACCGAGATCCTCGCCGAGCAGCACCTGAAGAAGCTCGTCGGCTGGCTTGCGCCGCTCGGCGTCGGCGTCGCCTGGCTCACCGGCAGCCGCAAGGGCAAGGCACGCGAGGCGATGCTCGCGCAGGTCGCGTCGGGCGAGGCCGGGCTCGTCGTCGGCACCCACGCGGTGATCGAGGAGCAGGTGCGCTTCGCCCGACTCGGCCTCGCGATCATCGACGAGCAGCACCGCTTCGGCGTCGCGCAGCGCCTGGCGCTGCGCGCCAAGCTGCACGGGGACGGCTCGCTCGAGCCTCATCTCCTGATGATGAGCGCGACGCCGATTCCGCGAACGCTCGCGATGACGCTGTTCGCCGACCTCGACGTCAGCACGATCGACGAGCTGCCGCCAGGACGAACGCCGGTCGTGACGCGGCTCTTCGCCGACAGCCGCCGCGACGAGGTGATCGCGCGCATCCGCGACGAGGCGGCGCACGGCCGGCAGACGTACTGGGTCTGCCCGCTCGTGGACGAGTCGGCGGCGCTCGACCTCAAGAACGCCACCGCGACGCACGCCGAGCTGTCGGCTGCGTTGCCGGGCAAGATGGTCGGCCTGCTGCACGGCCGCATGCCGGCGGCGGAGAAGACCGCCGTCATGTCGCTCTTCGCTGGCGGCCAGATCGCCGTCCTCGTCGCGACGACGGTGATCGAGGTCGGCCTCGACGTCGCCAACGCATCGCTGATGGTCGTCGAGCACGCCGAGCGCTTCGGCCTGTCGCAGCTGCACCAGCTGCGCGGCCGCGTCGGCCGCGGCAGCACCGCGAGCGTCTGCGTGCTGCTCTACAGCGCACCGCTGTCCGACACCGCGAAGGCGCGGCTGAAGGCGATGCTCGAGACCGACGACGGCTTCGAGATCGCGCGCCGCGACCTCGCGATCCGGGGCCCGGGCGAGTTCCTCGGCGCGCGACAGTCCGGCGCGGCGTTGCTCCGTTTCGCCGATCCGCTCCACGACGAAGCGCTCGTCGCCGTCGCGCGCGAAGCGGCGCTGCGGCTGCTCGACCACGATCAGCAAGCGGCGGAGCGCCACATCGAGCGCTGGCTCGGTGGTCGCGCCGACTATCTCAACGCCTAGGCGACGACCGAGACGGAGCCGCTCGCGCCTGCGGCGCCTGCGAGGGGAAGTCCCGACGAATCCGGGCGGCGCCACGCGGCGGGCACCGATATCCTCGCGGCAAGCGTTCCACCGACGAGGCTCCCGATGCTCCATGCAGTGCTTCGCTCGCTCGCCCTGCCCGCGCTCGCGCTGCCGGCGCTCGCGGAAGGACAACCCGACGGCGCTGAGCGACAAGCCGTCGACCTGACGATCGCCGGGCGGTGACGAAGCGCGAGCGCGCCCCGACATGACCTTGACGGAGCTGCGCTACGTCGTCGCCGTCGCGCGCGAGAAGCACTTCGGGCGCGCCGCGGAGGCGTGCTTCGTCTCGCAGCCGACGCTCTCGGTCTCGATCAAGAAGCTCGAGGAAGAGCTCGACGTGCGCATCTTCGAGCGCGGCGCCAACGAAGTCAGCGTCACGCCGATCGGCGCCGAGATCGTCCGCCAGGCGCAGGCGGTCATCGAAGGCGCGGCGCAGATCAAGGAGACCGCCAAGCGCAGGAAGGACCCGCTGAACGGCCCGCTCTCGCTCGGCGTCATCTACACGATCGGCCCGTATCTGCTGCCCGACCTCGTCCGCCAGGCGATCGAGCGCGTGCCGCAGATGCCGCTGCTCCTGCAGGAGAACTTCACCGCCAAGCTGCTCGAGCTGCTGCGCTCGGGCGAGCTCGACTCCGCGATCATGGCCGAGCCGTTCCCCGACACCGGCCTCGCGATCGCGCCGCTCTACGACGAGCCGTTCGTCGTCGCGGTGCCGAAGACGCATCCGCTCGCCAAGCGCAAGTCGGTGAGCGCCGAGGAGCTGAAGACCGAGAAGATGCTGCTGCTCGGCACCGGCCACTGCTTTCGCGACCACGTCCTCGAGGTCTGTCCCGAGTACGCCCAGTTCTCGCCCGCCGACGCCGAAGGCATCCGCAAGACGTTCGAAGGCTCGTCGCTCGAGACGATCAAGTACATGGTCGCTTCGGGCATGGGCGTGACGGTCGTGCCGCAGCTCTCGGTGCCCGACGAGCCGCAGCCGCACATCGCGTACGTGCCGTTCACGAAGCCGGCGCCGACGCGCCGCGTCGTCCTCGCGTGGCGGCGCAGCTTCACGCGCTACGAGGCGATCGCGGCGCTGAGGAACGCCATCTACGCGTGCGAGCTGAAGGGCGTGAAGCGTCTGACCGAATGACCGCGACACGGCGGCATCACGCAGGCCGGACGCCGTCGTAGGCGCTCTGCAGCAGCGCCCGGATCGCGGCGCGCTCGAGCGGGCGCGGGTTCGGATACGGATTCTTCAGCGCCAGGTCGGCTGCGCGGTCGAGGTCGGCCTCGCGCATGCCGATCGCTGCGAGCCGCGTCGGCGCGCCGTGCCGCGCGCCGAGATCGAAGACGCCGGCGGGAGCGCTCGCGACGCCGAGCGCTGCGGCGATCCGCGCCATCGCGCGCGGCGCCGCCGGCGCGTTGTAGGCGAGCGCGTGCGGCAGGATCACCGCGTGGACCTCGGCGTGCGGCAGGTCGAAGCTGCCGCCGAGCGTGTGGCACAGCTTGTGGTGCAGCCCGATCGTCGTGTGGCCGAGGACGGTGCCGCACAGCCACGCCGCGACGAGCGCGTCGCCGCGCGCGTCGACGTCGCGCGCATCGCGCTGCAGCCGATCGAGCGCGGCGACACCCGAGCGGATGCCTTCTTCGGCCATCGCATCGATCACCGGGTTGCCGTCGGGCGCGTAGAGGCCCTCGACGGCGTGCGCGATCGCGTTCAGCATGCTGACGACGCTCGTCGCCATCGGCAGCGAAAGCGAGAGCTCGGCGTCGTAGACGACGGTGCGCGGCAGCACGCGCGGGTCGCGCCCGGTCGTCTTCAGCCCCGCCTCGGTGAGGCCGTAGCCCGACGTCACCTCGCTGCCGGCGTACGTCGTCGGCACCGCGACGACGGCGAGGCCGGGATCGAGCGCGAGCGCCTTGCCGAGCCCGGTCGTCGAGCCGCCGCCGATCGCGACCGCGCCGTCGGCGCCGATCCGGCGCGCCTCGACAGCGGCGGCGCGCGCGACTTCGACCGGAACGTGCATGCGCGCTTCGGCGAAGACGCCGGCCGAGCGTTCGCCGAGCAGCGCGGCGGCGCGCTCGGCGAGCGCGCGCTGGCCCGGCGTCGACAGCACGATCGCGCGCGCGACGCCGAGCCGCTCGAGCTCGCGCGGCAATTGCGCCAGCGCGCCGGCGCCGAAGACGACGCGCGGCAAGCGCGCGTCGAAGACGAACGCGCGGCCCGCGGCCATGTCAGGCCGCGACGCCGCCGTGGCGCGCGCGCAGCAGCTTGGCCGCCTCGACCATCGCGCGGAGCTTGCCGACCGCGGTCTCGCGCGGCAGGTACTTCATGCCGCAGTCGGGCGCGAGGATGACGTCCTCCTTGGCGACGTACGGCAGCGCGCGCTCGATCCGCGCCGCGACCGTCTCCGCCGATTCGACCTCGGGATCGTTGAGGTCGATGCAGCCGACCATCAGCTTCTTGCCGGCGAGCTGGGCGAGCACCGAGCAGTCGAGCTTCGACTGCGCGGTCTCGAGCGAGACCTGGCGGCAGCTGCACGCGGCGAGCTCGGGCAGGAACGAGTAGCCGCTCGGCCGCTCGTGGATGATCGCCGCGTAGCCGAAGCAGATGTGCACCGCGGTCGTTCCGCTGACGCCGTCGAGCGCGCGGTTGAGCGCCTGCAGGCCGTAGCGGCGCGCCTTCTCGGGCCGGGCCTGCATGTACGGCTCGTCGATCTGGACGATGTCGGCGCCGGCCGCGAACAGGTCCTTGATCTCGGCGTTGACGGCGTCGGCGTAGTCCATCGCCGCCTCCTCCTCGCTCTTGTAGAAGTCGTTCTGCGCCTGCTGCAGCATCGTGAACGGGCCGGGCACGGTGATCTTGGTCTTCTTCTTCGTGTTCCTGCGCAGGAACTCGAGGTCGCCGACCTCGACCGGATGGCGCCGCCGGATCTTGCCGACGATGCGCGGCACCGGGTTCGGATGTCCCGAGCGGTCGAGCGCGCTGCCCGGGTTGTCGAGATCGACGCCGTCGAGCGCGGTCGCGAAGCGGTTCGAATAGCTCTCGCGGCGGATCTCGCCGTCGCTGACGATGTCGAGGCCGGCGTCTTCCTGGGCGCGGATCGCGAGCAGCGTCGCGTCGTCCTGCGCCTCGGCGAGGTGCTCGGGCGCGACGCGCCAGAGCTCCCTGGCGCGAACGCGCGGCGGGAAGCGCCCGGCGAGCCTGGCGCGATCGATCAGCCACTCGGGCTGCGGGAAGCTGCCGACGATGGTCGTGGGGAAAAGCATGGAGTGTCTCCGGGAACGTTGCAATCGATCGGCGTCAGACGCCGAGGTAGGCGCGCTGGATCTCCGGGCGCGCGAGCAGCTCGTCGGGCTCGCCTTCGGCGACGATACGACCTTCCTCGAGGACGTACGCGCGGTCCGAGAGCGTGAGGGCGACCTCGACGTTCTGCTCGACGAGGAGCACCGAGACGCCCTGCGCGTTGATGCGGCGGACCGCATCGAACATGTCGGCGACGATCAGCGGCGACAGGCCGAGCGACGGCTCGTCGAGGAGGAGCAGTCGCGGGCGCGCCATCAGCGCGCGCGCGATCGCGACCATCTGCTGCTGCCCGCCCGAGAGCTCGCCGGCCGGGCTCGCGAGCTTCTCCTCGAGCGCGGGGAAGAGCTCGAGCGCGGCGGCGAGCGACTCCTCGCGCTGCGCGCGCGCGTTAGGCAGGTAGCTGCCGAGCTCGAGGTTCTCGCGCACCGTCATCGCGGTGAAGAGGCGACGTCCTTCGGGAACGACGGCGATGCCGGCGGCGCAGAAGCGATGCGCCGGCAGCCGCGTGACGTCGGTGCCGTCGACGACGATGCGGCCGGCGCGCGCGCGCTCGATGCCGCAGAGCGCGTTGATGAGCGTCGTCTTGCCGGCGCCGTTCGGGCCGACGACGGCGAGCAGCTCGCCGGCGCCGAGCGTCAGCGACACGCCCCAGAGCGCCGGCGCGGCGCCGTACCAGACCTCGAGCCCGTCGACTTCAAGCATGGGCGCGGCCGAGGTACGCGGTCATCACCTCGGGTCGCCGCATGACGTCGGCGGCACGGCCTTCGGCGAGCAGCTCGCCGTGGTGGAAGACGACGACGCGGTCGGTGAGCGCCATCACCGCGCGCATCACGTGCTCGACGAAGACGATGGTCGCGCCCTGCTCGCGGATGGCGCGGATCAGGCGCAGCGCCCCATCCATTTCCACCGGGGTCAGTCCGGACAGCACCTCGTCGAGGAACAGCAGCTTCGGCCGCGATGCGAGCGCGCGCGCCAGCTCGAGGAACTTGCGCTGATGCAGATTCAGCTCGCCGGGATATTGGAATGCCTTGTCGGCCAGATTCGTGAATTCGAGCCAGCGCCACGCTTCGCGCTCGGCCGCGGCGCGATCCATGACCACCTGGCCGAACATCGGCGGCAGCGCGATGTTCTGCAGGACGGTGAGCTGCGGCAACGGGCGCGGAATCTGGTAGGTGCGCGCGATGCCGGCGCGGGCGATGCGGTGCGCCGCCATGCCGGCGAGCTCCATGCCGTCGAAGCGGATCGAGCCGCCGTCGGCGCGGTAATGCCCGCTCACCACGTTGATGAGCGTCGACTTTCCCGAGCCGTTCGGCCCGACCAGGCCGAGGATTTCTCCGCGGCGCACCTCGAGGCTCGCGCCGGCAAGCGCCTGCACGCCCTTGAAGGACTTGCTCGCGCCCTCGACAGCCAGCAGCGGCCCGCCCGACGGATGCACGATCTTCTGAACGGGCTCTTCGATACGGGAAGGACGCGTTGCCGGGTTCCTCCGGAAGCGCTTCAGGATCTGGCCGACGATTCCTTCGGGCATCGCGATGATGACGACGATCAGGATCAATCCGGTCAGCGCGCGGCCGAGCACCGGCGCCTGGCCGCTGGTGAATGCATAGAGCAGCGCGGTGATCGCGACCGCGCCGACCGCCGGCCCGAGCCAGTGGCGGGTGCCGCCGAGCGCCGCCATCAGGACGACGTTGACCGCCAGCGCGATCGAGAACGTCTCGGCCACGGTCACGTAGGAAACGAAGACGGCGTGGATGCCGCCGGCGAGCCCGGCGAGCGCGCACGAGACGGCGAACGCCGCCAGCTTGAAACGGTAGGTCGGCACGCCCATCACCTCGGCCACGTCCTCGTCGTCATGGATCGCGAGCAGGCCGGTGCCGAAGCGCGAGTAGACCATCGCACGCGCGATCCACAGAGTCAGCGCCGCGGTCGCGAGCATCAGCAGGTAGAGAAATCCCGATGCCGTGGGCGTGAGCTTCGGCATCTCGAGCAGAAGCTGGATGCCGGGACCGCCGTCGACGGTGTTGAGCGCGATCGTCGCAAGGACGAAGGTGATGG
>DASSRF010000236.1:0-7073 GCA_035701945.1 Caldimonas sp.
CGGCGGACGACGGCGTGGGCACGGCATCGGCCGCGGTCGCCGCCGACGCGCTGTCGGCGCTGCGCAGCGCGGCGGCGAGCGACGCGAGGGCGGGCGACGCCGCGCCGGTTCGGTTGAGCGTCCACGCGCCGGTAGCAAGCACGATCGCGCCGAGCACCGCGAACGCGACGACGACCGAGCGCGGATCGCGCGCCTTCTCGCGCGTCGCGATCAACGGCTCGCGCTGCGCGCCATCCCCCGCGGCCGCAGGCTCGCGCTCGGCCGTCGCGCCAGAGGCCGAAGGCACGATCGACTCGACATCGTCGTCGTCGCCGTCATGCGCCTGGTCGCCTCCGCCGTCGTCGCCGCGGAGGTCGCGATCGAGCGCGTGGCGTGGCGTCGGCGGCGGCGCCTGGCCGCGCAGCACGCGGCGCACCGACTCGACGTCGCGCGGCCGCTCGTCGGGCGCCATCGCGAGCATCCAGTCGATCGTCGGCAGCAGCGGGCCGTGCTGCGTGCGCTCGTCGTCGTCGCGCGCGAGCAGCGGCAGCTCGTCGTCGACGGCGCGCACGACCGAAGGCGTCGGCGCGTGGCCGAGCAGCGCGAAGAAGAGCGTCGCGCCGAGCGCATAGAGGTCGGTCCACGGCCCCTGGCGCAGCTCGGCATCGTTGGCGTACTGCTCGACGGGCGCGAACGGCGGCTTCAGCACCGCGCTCAGGAACTGCGAGCCGTTGCCGATGACGCGACGCGCCGCGCCGAAGTCGAGCAGCACCGGTCGCCCGTCCGGCAGGATCAGGATGTTGTCGGGCGAGATGTCGCGATGGAACACGCCCTGGCGATGCAGCACCTCGAGCGCGTCGAGCAACGGCTCGGTGAGCGCGACCAGCCAGGCCTCGTCGGGCGGCTCGGCCATGCGCATGCGGACGTCCTTGAGCGTCGCGCCGGGATAGTGCTGCATCGCCATGTACGCGGTGTCGTTGGCGCGCCAGAAGCGGTGCACCTTGACGAGCGACGGATGGTCGAAGCTCGCGAGCAGCCTCGCCTCGCTGAGGAACGAGTCGAGGCCGCGCTCGAAGGTCGCCGCGAACTCGGGCGAGCGCAGCTCGACCGGCAGGCCTTCGCGCCGTCCGGCGAGCGCCGCCGGCATGTACTCCTTGATCGCGACGCGGCGCACGAGGACGTGGTCGTACGCGAGATAGACGATGCCGAAGGCGCCGATGCCGAGCACGCTCAGCACCTCGAACTCGTCCAAGCGCGTCCCCGGCGCGAGCGCGTCGTGCAGAGCGACCCGCCTCGGCCCGGGCGAATGCCGGGGCTCGGGGACGGTCGTGGGCCAGGGTGTGTCGGACATGTGGCTTGGATCCGGAGCGCAACGACGCTGCAGCGGCTGACGGGCCGATTTTCCGCCGCCTCGACGCGCGGCGCAGGCGCGCGACCACCCCGCCGAGGAGGCGCCACGGCGCGGCAAACGGCGCGCCCGAGCGCACGCCGCCGATCCGGAAGATCGACCAGCGGCGTCAGCCGACGACCAGGGCGCCGAGCGCGACGAGCCCGAGGCCGAGCGCGGCGAGCGCGTCGCCGGCGATCAGGCCGCCGCCGAAAAGCGAGGTCGCGGTCATGTCCGGCGGCAGCTCGCCGGCATCGGCGGGAGCGTCGCGTCGCCTGCGCCGTGCCGCGCCGGCATCGATCAGGCTCGCGACGACGCCGCCCGCGCCGAGCCAGAGCGACGTCGCGAAGTTGACGAAGCCGCCGAACGAGAGCGCGTACGGCGACGACAGCACCGTCGAATCGAGAACGAAGTCGACCGCGCGGCCGCTCTTCGTCCGCTTGTAGCTGCGCCAGCGCTCGCTCGCGAACACGAGCTTGCGCACGAGCTCGATCGCAAAGCCGGCGGCAACCCCCAGCCAGATCGCCGTGCGCTGGTACGGCTTGTCGTCGGTGAGGCTCTTCAGGATGCCGACGAACTTGTACGTCATCGCGGCGTTCCACTGCGCCGGCTGCTGGCCTTCGCTCATCGCCGTCTGGTCCTGCAGGAGCACCGGATAGGCGGCCATGAAGAGGCGCGCGAACGCGACCGCGAGGAGCGCACCGACGAGGATGCCGGCCGCCTGGTAGCGGAACTGCAGGACGCGGTTGGTGCCGAGGCGCGCCCCGGTCGAGCGGTCCTGCTGCATGTCGCAGGCGACGCTGGTCGAGACGAGCAGCACGGTTCCCGCCATCAGCCCGACGACCGGATCGCGCAATCCGATCGCCGCCATGATCACGATCGAGACGACGAACGCCGAGGAGATCGGATTCGAGTCGCTGATGCCGAGCGAGATGCCGTTGACGAGCGCGAAGACGCAGACGAGGACGAGCGCGATGCAGAGATAGAGCACCGGCTGCCCGAGCACGAGGTGGCCGATCGCGACGACCGCGGCGCCCCAGCAGATCGCCCAGACGACGAGCCGCGTCGTGTGGACGCGGCGCCAGCCGTGCACCTCGACGTCGGGCGGCGCATGGCCTTCGGCCGCGGCCTCGCGCCAGCGGCGGACGGCGCGCACCGCGATCTGCGTCATGTCGACGATCGCGGCGCCCATGATCGTGCCGAGCGCGATCAGGAACATGATCTTGCGCGGCGGGTCGCCGGCACCGAGCCAGCCGATCGCGACGAGATGGGGCTTCAGCACGATGCCGATGACGCCGCCGGTGACCGCCGCGAGCCCGATGCGCGCGCCGACGACCATGCCGGCGCCGAACGTCGAGGTCGAGAGCTCGATCGCGCCGAGCAGCGCGATCTTCGCCGCCGCGATGCCGCCGACGAGGCCGGTCGCGACGCCCGAGCCGAGCAGCGCGACCGAGCGGCGCAGCAGCACCGGGTCGGTCAGCGCGCGCAGGATGTTGGCGACCGCGAGCCCCGAAGGGAAGGTCAGCTTCATGCGGTCGACGAGCACCGGCGTGTAGAGCATGCCGATGCCGGCGCCGAACATCCCGATCGCGAGCATGTAGAGGACGAGCTGCCACATCGGCGGCTGCGGCAGGCCGAGCCAGACCATCGCCTGGATCAGCACGCCCATCGCGCTCATCCCGGCGACCGATGCCGCCGCCGTCTGGATGAAGTTGGCGCCGTGCTTGCCGTCGACGCCATAGCCGAACGTCACCGTCGATCCGAGCAGGCCGGCGAGGACCTGGCCGCCGACGAAGAAGCCGATGGAAAAGTTCATGTACGACGCCGTCAGCCCGCCGAGCGGGCCGAGGACGAGGATGCCGAGCGCGAGCAGCAGCGCGTGGTACTTCCACGTGTTCGGCGCCGGCAGCCAGTGCCAGCGCGGCGTGCCGGCGGCGCGCGCCGTTTCCTGCGCCGGCATCGGGATTGCGCTCATGGCCGCGATTCTGGCCGACGTGGAAGCGTCAACGCGCCGGCTCGGCTGCCGGCAACGAGAAGCTGAAGCAGCTGCCGCGCGCGAGCTCGCTCTCGACGTCGATGCGGCCGCCGTGCAGCGCAAGGATGCGCTGGGCGATCGCGAGGCCGAGGCCGCCGCCGGCGCGAGCGGCCGACCCGGCACCGCGCCAGTGGCGGTCGAAGACGTGCGGCAGCTCGTCGGCGGCGATGCCGGCGCCGGTGTCGCGCACGCGCACGCGCACGACGCCGTCGCCGCGGTCGATCGCGATGCGCACCGCTCCGCCGGGCGGCGTGTGGCGCAACGCGTTGTCGATCAGGTTGTCGAGGACGCGCTCGATCAGGCCGAGGTCGGCGTCGACGAGCGGCAGGCGCTCGACCGCGATCGCGGCGAGCTCGACGCCGCGCCGCTCGGCGGCGAGCGCGAACTTGCGGACGACGTCGCTCGCGAGCTCGGCGACGGCGAAGCGCTCGCGCGCGAGGCGCACGCCGCGCGAGTCGAGTCGGGCCAGCTCCGAGAGCTCGTCGACGAGGCGGCCGAGCTGCTCGCACTGGCGCAGCGCAATCGCGAGGTAGCTCCTCCGCTCGTCGCTCGGCAGCGTTTCGTCGCTGCGCGCGAGCAGCTCGAGGTAGCCGCGCATCGCGACGAGGGGCATGCGCAGGTCGTGCGAGACGTTCGCGATCAGCTCGGCGCGCAGCCGCGCCTCGTGCTCGTCGTCGTGATCCATCGACCTCCCCGCGGGCCATCGCTTCGACGTGACGAAGACGTGACCTTTCGTTGATCGTAGCGTGAACGCGCGCAACCACAGTCGCCTCCGGAGCGACGAGGCGCACGTGCGATCGAGTCGCCCGTCCACTCGAACCACGAACTCAGGAGATCCGATCATGAACGTCATCCGCCTCTATCGCCCGGTCTGGCCGCGCTACCTGCTCGCCGCCGCAGTCGTCGCTGCGCTCGGCATCGCGGGCGCGGCCTTCGCCGGCGAATGCCCCCCCGACCAGCGCGTCGCCGACGGCAAGGGCCAGCGGCCCGGACCTTCGATGCCCGTCGGCGTCACCGACGTCGTCCGCGCGTCGACCGACCTCGCCAAGGAGCCGCTCGCGCTGCAGGGCCGCCAGTTCCGCCTGCGCCAGCTCGAGATGCAGCCCGGTGCCATCGTTCCCTGGCACAGCCACAACGAGCGGCCGGCGATGATCTACGTCGTCTCCGGCGAAGTCGTCGAGTACGCGAGCAGCTGTGCCACGCCGATCGTGCACCGTGCCGGCGACATCGCGCCGGAGAAGAACGGCACGTCGCACTGGTGGAAGAACACCGGCACGACCAAGGCCGTGCTGATCTCGGTCGACCTCTTCCCGGGCGCCGCGAAGACGGACGAGCACATGATGTAGCCGCGCCGGCCGGCCCGCTGCCGGCCGCGTGGCGCCTCGCAACGGAGACACCACCATGCTGAATCTTCTCAAGCAGTGCCTGACGGCGATCTGCATCGGCACGATCCTGATCCTGCTGTCGACCGTCGCGGAAGCGCAGACGCGCACCGTCGGCGGCGACGGGCTCGTTCGCGTCCGCAGCGCATACCCGGTCGACGAGACCGCGGCGCGCATCCGCCAGGACATCGCCGCCAAGGGGATCACCTTCTTCCAGGAGGTCGATCAGGCCAGGCTCGCCTCGGGCGCGGGAATCACGCTGCGGCCGCAGAAGCTGCTCGTCTTCGGCAACCCGCCCCTCGGCACGCAATTCCTGACGTCGAACCCGTACTCGGGGCTCGACTGGCCGGTGCGCGTGCTCGTCGTCGAAGACGCCGACGGCAGCGTCTGGGTCGCCTGGACCGACTTCGCGTGGATCGCGCGGCGCCACGGCATCGACGACCGCGAGCAGCAGTTCGCGATGGCGACGAGCGTCGTCGACTCGATCGCTTCGTCGGTGCGCGCCGGCCGGTAAGCGCTTCGCCGAGCAGCGATGATGCGGGCGCGCGGGCCCGCGCATCGAAGGAGCAGCCATGGCGAAGACCTCGTACGACGCGATCGTGATCGGCAGCGGCCAGGCCGGCCCGCCGCTGGCGGTGAGGCTGGCGAAGGCCGGCCTGCGCACTGCGCTCGTCGAGCGCGAGCACCTCGGCGGCACGTGCGTCAACGACGGCTGCATCCCGACCAAGACGCTGGTCGCGAGCGCGCGCGCGGCGCACGTCGCGCGCCGCGCCGCCGACTGGGGGGTCGAGGTCGGCGGACCGGTGCGCGTCGACATGCGCGCCGTCAAGGACCGCAAGGACCGCGTCGTCGCGCAGTCGGTCGAGAACGTCCGCAAGTGGATCGCCGGCACCGAGCGGCTGACGCTCGTCTGGGGTGCGGCGCGCTTCACCGGGCCGCACGCGATCGAAGTCAACGGCGAGACGCTCGAGGCGCCGAAGATCTTCATCAACGTCGGCGGCCGGCCGACGCTGCCGCCGTGGCCGGGGATCGCCGACGTCCCGGTCCTCACCAACGTCTCGATGATGGCGATCGACGCGCTCCCCGAGCACCTCGTCATCGCCGGCGGCAGCTACATCGGGCTCGAGTTCGCGCAGATGTACCGCCGCTTCGGATCGCGCGTCACGGTCGTCGAGTACGGCGACCGGCTGATCGCGCGCGAGGACGCCGAGGTCTCGCGCGAGCTGCAGGCGATCCTCGAAAGCGAAGGCGTCGCCTTCCACCTCGACGTCAAGGACGCCAAGGTCGCCAAGGGACCCGCGGGCGGCGTTCGCGTCTCGTTGGGCAGCGGCGCCGACGCGGTCACGATCGACGGCAGCCATCTCCTCGCCGCCGTCGGCCGCAGGCCGAACACCGACGACCTCGGCCTCGACCAGGCCGGCATCGCCACCGACGCACGCGGCTTCGTCAGCGTCGACGACGAGCTGCGCACGAGCGTCGAAGGCGTCTGGGCGCTCGGCGACGCGAACGGCCGGGGCGCGTTCACGCACACCTCGTACAACGACCATCAGATCGTCGCCGCCAACCTGCTCGACGGCGAGCGGCGCAAGGTCACCGACCGCATCGCGGCGTACGCGCTCTTCACCGATCCGCCGCTCGGTCGCGTCGGCTTGACCGAGGCCGAGGTGCGAAAGCGCGGCAAGCCGGCGCTGGTCGGCGTCATGCCGATGACGCGCGTCGGCCGGGCCCGCGAGCGCGGCGAGACCCGAGGGTTCATGAAGGTGCTCGTCGACGCCGAGAGCGAGCGGATCCTCGGCGCGGCGCTGCTCTGCATCGAAGGCGACGAGATCGTCCACTCGATCCTCGACGTCATGGCCGCGGGCGCCTCGTACAGGGTGGTCGAACGCGCCGTGCACATCCATCCGACCGTGAGCGAGCTGATCCCGACGCTGCTCGAAGGCCTCGCGCCGCTCGGCGGCTGACGCGGGAGAGAGGAGCCGATGTGAACGCCGACGTCGCCGCGTTGCCGAGCGCAGCGACGACGCCGGCGCGTCGGCGCGCGACCGCACGACTCGCGCCATGCGACGCCGCAGTCGCGCACGAACGCCCCGAGCTCCTGCTGCTCGACCATTGCGCGGCGCAGATCGCTGCCGACGCAGGCGCCGATGCGGTCGTCCACGCGATCGCCGCGCCGCGCCAGGCGCTGGTGCTGCGCGCGGCGATCGCGGCGGTCGTGCCGCGACACGACGGTCGCCGTCGCGACCTCGTCTACCTGCCGCGCGCGGCGGTCGCGCTCCTCGACCGCGACGAG
>DASSRF010000237.1:0-3610 GCA_035701945.1 Caldimonas sp.
TAGCCGAAGACGGCGAGCGCGACGACGCCGACCGCGAGCACGGCGACGAGGCGGCGCGAGGGCCGCGCCGCCTTCGGCTCTTCGGCGATCAGCGACGCGCCGATCTCCTGCTCGACCTTGCGGCGCTCTTGGTCGTAGCGCTGCGCATCGATCGTGCCGGCGTCGTGCGCCGCCTTCAGCTGCAGCAGCCGGGCGCGCGCGGCGGCGAGCGGATCGCGGCGTGCCATCGTTCAGCCGCGTCCCGGGGCCGCCGCGCTGCGCGCAGCGGTCTCGGCGGCGCCGTCGAGACGGTCGAGCTCGTCGTCGTCGAGGTCGGGATCGAAGGCGTCGGCCGCCATCCGGCTGCGCCGCCTGAGCGTGAAGACGAGCACCGCGCCGCCGACGAGGAGAAGCAGCGCCGGCCCGAACCAGAGCAGGACCGTCTTCGTGCGCAGCGGCGGCCGGTAGAGGACGAAGTCGCCGTAGCGCGCCGTCATGTAGTCGACGATCTCGGCGTCGCTCTTGCCCTGCTTCAGCATCTCGCGCGTTTCGCGCCGGAGGTCGACCGCGAGGCCGGCGTTGGAGTCGGCGATCGTCTGGTTCTGGCAGACGAGGCAGCGCAGCTCCGAGGTGATGCGCACCATGCGCGCCTCGATCGCCGGGTCGGCGGCCTCGGGCGGCGCTTCGCGCGCCGCCGCGAGCGCGCTCGCGGCGAGCACGACGATGGCGACGAGTGCCCTCGCGACGGCTGGAGCGCAGCGTCCGATCACGCGTCGAGCTTCTTCAGCAGCGGCTCGATCTTGTTCGCGAGCACGTCGGGAGTGAGCGGGCCGATGTGCTTCATGCGGATCACGCCGTTGCCGTCGACGACGAACGTCTCGGGAACGCCGTAGACGCCGAAGTCGATGCCGACGCGGCCGTCCTCGTCGAAGAACGAAGCGTCGTACGGATTGCCGAAGCGCGCGAGCCAGGCGCCGGCGTCGGCGCGGGTGTCCTTGTAATTCAAGCCGTAGACCGGAACCGCGCGCTTCTTGGCGAAGTCGAGCAGGACCGGATGCTCCTCGCGGCAGGCGACGCACCACGACGCCCAGACGTTGAGGATGAACGCCCTGCCGCGCAGGTCGTCGAGGCGGACGACGCGCGACGCGTCGTCCAGCCGCGAGAGCGCGAACTTCGGTGCCGGCTTGTCGATCAGCGGCGACGGCACCTCGCGCGGGTCGCGCTTGAGGCCGACCGCCAGGACCGCGGCGAGCGCGAAGAACGCCGCCAAAGGAATCAGGAACCAGAGACGGCGGGAGCGGGCCGAGCCCTTGTCGTTGACGGTCGTCATGTCAGGCAGTCGCAGCGATTGTCGCCGCGCGCGTTTGCGTCTGCCGGGCGCGGTAGCGGCGGTCGCTCGCCGCGAGCAGGCCGCCGAGCGCCATCATCAGACAGCCGCCCCAGATCCAGTCGACGAACGGCTTGACGTAGACGCGGACGATCCACGCCGGCGAGTTGGCGATCGGCTCGCCGAGCGAGACGTAGAGGTCGCGCGTCAGGCCGGGCTGGATCGCGGCCTCGGTCATCGTCGACTGCGACGCCGGATAGAAGCGCTTCTCGGGACGCAGCGTCGCGACGACGCGATCGCCACGCGTGACGACGACCTCGCCCTGGGCGGCGCGGTAGTTCGGCCCGCGGACGTCCCTCGCGCCGCGGAAAGTGAAGACGAGGTCGCCGATCGTCGTCGTGTCGCCCGGGGCCATCTGGACGTCGCGCTCGACCTCGCCGGTGCGAACGAGCGTGACGCCGAGGATGAAGACGGCGACGCCGAGATGCGCCAGCATCATCCCCGCCATCGCGCGCGGGATCTGCCGCGCGCGGTGGACGACGCTCGCACGCACGCCGCCCGCGGGCCGCAGCCGCTCGACCAGGTCGGTCGCGACCGCGGCGACGATCCAGAACGCCATCAGGAGGCCGGCTGCGCCGACGACCCCGACGCCGCCGCGGGCGAGCGCGACGACGAGCGTCGCGACGACCGCGCAGCCGGCGGCCCACTTGAGGCGAGTGACGAGGTCGGGCAGCGCTGCTTCCTTCCAGCGCGCGATCGGCCCGACTCCCATGAGAAAGACGAGCGGTGCGAGCAGCGGCACGAAGACGGTGTCGAAGTACGGCGGACCGACCGAGATCTTGCCGAGGTCGAGCGCGTCGAGCGCGAGCGGGTAGAGCGTGCCGAGCAGCACGGCGCCGCACGCCGCGACGAGCAGCACGTTGTTGGCGAGCAGCAGCGTCTCGCGCGAGAGCAGCGCGAAGCGCGCACCGAGCCCGACCGTCGGCGCTCGCCACGCGTAGAGCGAGAGCGAGGTGCCGATGACGACGACGAGGAAGGCGAGGATGAAGAGGCCCCGGCGCGGATCGGTCGCGAACGCGTGCACCGACGAGAGCACGCCCGAGCGGACGAGGAACGTGCCGAGCAGCGACAGCGAGAACGCGAGGATCGCGAGCAGCACGGTCCAGTTCTTGAAGCTGTTGCGCTTCTCGGTGACGGCCAGCGAGTGGATCAGCGCGGTCGCGACGAGCCACGGCATGAACGAGGCGTTCTCGACCGGGTCCCAGAACCACCAGCCGCCCCAGCCGAGCTCGTAGTACGCCCAGGCGCTGCCGAGCGCGATGCCGATCGTGAGGAAGATCCAGGCCGCGGTCGTCCACGGCCGGGTCCAGCGCGCCCAGGTCGCGTCGAGGTTGCCGCCGATCAGCGCCGCGACGGCGAACGAGAACGCGACCGAGAGGCCGACGTAGCCCATGTAGAGCATCGGCGGATGGATCACCATCCCCGGGTCCTGCAGCAGCGGGTTGAGCTCGCGGCCGTCGGCCGGCGCCGGCGACAGCCGCTCGAAGGGATTCGACGTCACGAGCAGGAAGAGCAGGAACCCGCACGCGAGCAGCCCCATCACCGCGAGGATGCGCGCCTGCACCTTGGCCGGCAGGTGGTCGCTGAAGGTCGCGACGGCGACCGTCCAGAACGTCAGCATCAGCAGCCACAGCAGGATCGAGCCTTCGTGGCCGCCCCAGACGCCGGTGATGCGGTAGTGCAGCGGCAGCAGCCGGTTCGAGTTGGTCGCGACGTAGGCGACCGAGAAGTCGTTGTTGATGAAGCTCGTCGTCAGGCAGGCGAACGCGAACGCGACGAGCGCGAACAGCAGCCGCGCCGAAGGACGCGCGAGCGACATCCAGTCGCCGCGGCCTTGCGCCGCGCCGAGCATCGGCAGCACGCCGAGGACGAGCGCGACGCCGAGGGCGATCCAGAGCGAGAAGTGGCCGAGCTCGGGGGTCATCGTTTCTGCCTCATTTGCCGTGCGGCGCGGGCGCCATCGTCTCGGCGAGCTTCGGGTTGCCCTGCTGCGCCTTCTTCAGCGCTTCGGCGGCCTCGGGCGGCATGTAGTTCTCGTCGTGCTTGGCGAGCACCTCGCGTGCGACGAAGACGTCGCCTTCGAGCCTGCCCTGCGCGACGACGCCCTTGCCTTCCTTGAAGAGGTCGGGAAGGATGCCTTCGTAGCGGACGAGGATCGACTTGGCGGTGTCGGTGACGACGAAGCTCGCCTTCGTGCCGTCGCGCTTGAGCGAGCCCTTCTCGACCATGCCGCCGATCCGGAAC
>DASSRF010000238.1:0-9482 GCA_035701945.1 Caldimonas sp.
AGCTCGACTACTTCACGCGCTACGCGGGCCTGCTCGGCGACCGGTTCCTCCGCCACAGCAAGCCGAACCAGGTCGTCGTCAGCACCGCGCACTCGCGCCTGTTCGACGAAGCCGCGCTCGCGGCGGCGCTGAAGAGCGGCCGCATCGCCGCCGCGTGGCTCGACAGCGTCGAGCCCGGCGCGCTCGACCCGCATCGGCCGCTCGCCGGCATCGAAACGCTGCAGGTGACGCCGCGCGTCGCGTCGACGACGCGCGAGTCGAGGCAGAGGAGCGCCTGGGCGGTCGCGCGCCGGATCGACGAGCTGCTCGAGGCGCCGTCGTCCGCCCCGGCCGACTTCAGGTCGACGATTCCAGGCGCGCTCGCTGATCTCGAAGCCGACTCAATGTCGCCGTGAAGTCGGCGACTCGCTTGCGCTCCTGATCGACCACCGCCGCCGGCGCGCGGCCGACGAAGCGCTCGTTGCCGAGCTTGGCGTTCGCCTTCGCGATCTCGCCGTCGATGCGATCGATCTCCCTGGCCAGCCGGCTCAGCTCGGCGGCGCGGTCGATCCTGATCTGCAGCGCGACGCGCGTCTGGCCGACGACCGCGACGGGCGAGTCGCTCGTCGCCGCGGCGAACGCCGCGTCGTCGTCGAACACCGTCACCTCGGAGAGGCGCGCGAGCGCCTTCAGCAGCGGCGTCGCGGCGCGCACGAAATCGGCGTCGCCGATCGCCAGCAGCGGCACGCGCTCGCCGGGCGAAAGGTTCATCTCGCTGCGCAGGTTGCGGGTGCTGCCGACGATCGCCTTGAGACGCGCGACCCAGGCGTCGGCCACCGGGTCGATGCGCTCGAGCTGCGGCTTCGGGTAGGGCGCGACGACGATGCCGTGCTCGGTGTCGGCCGTCTTCCTGCCGGCGACGGCGGCGACGCGCTCCCAGAGCTCGGCGGTGATGAACGGCGTGATCGGATGGAGCAACCGCAGCACCGTCTCGAGCACGCGCAGGAGCGTCCGCCGCGTCGCGCGCTGCTCCGACTCGGCGCCCGAGTGCAATTGCACCTTGGCGATCTCGAGGTACCAGTCGCAGTACTCGTCCCAGACGAACGCATAGATCGCCTGCGCGACGGCGTCGAGCCGGTAGTCGGCGAAGCCCTGCTCGACGGCGGCCTCGACGCGCTGCAGCTCGCCGGTGATCCAGCGGTCGGCCTGGGAGAACGTCAGGTAGTTGTGGAACGGCTGCCCGGGCGCGCACTCGGCCTTGGTGTGCTCGGCGAGGCCGCAGTCCTTGCCTTCGCAGTTCAACAGCACGAATCGGGTCGCGTTCCAGAGCTTGTTGCAGAAGTTGCGGTAGCCCTCGCAGCGCTTCGAGTCGAAGTTGACGTTGCGGCCGAGCGTCGCCAGCGAGCAGAACGTGAAGCGCAGCGCGTCGGCGCCGAAGCCCGGGATGCCGTTCGGGAACTCGGCCGCGGTCGCCTTCCTGATCGCCGGCGCGGTCTCGGGCCGGCGCAGACCCGTCGCGCGCTTCTCGAGCAGCGGCGCGAGCGCGATGCCGTCGATCAGATCGACCGGATCGAGCACGTTGCCCTCCGACTTGCTCATCCGCTTGCCGTGCGAATCGCGCACGAGGCCGTGGATGTAGACGTCGTGGAACGGCACCTTGCCGGTGAAGTGCACCGTCATCATGATCATCCGGGCGACCCAGAAGAAGATGATGTCGTAGCCGGTGACGAGCACCGACGACGGCAGGAAGAGCTCGAGCTCCTTGGTCTCTTTCGGCCAGCCGAGCGACGAGAACGGGACCAGCGCCGACGAATACCAGGTGTCGAGGACGTCCGGATCGCGCACCAGCGTTCCCGAATAGCCGGCAGCGCTCGCCTTCGCGCGCGCCTCGTCCTCGCTGCGCGCGACGAACACCTCGCCGCCGGCGCCGTACCACGCCGGGATCTGGTGGCCCCACCAGAGCTGGCGCGAGATCGTCCAGTCCTGGATGTTTCGCATCCAGTGGTTGTAGGTGTTGACCCACTGCTCGGGGTAGAAGCGGACCGCTCCGGTCTCGACCGCGTCGATCGCCTTCGCGGCGATGCTCTTGCCGTCGCGTCCGGGCCTGGTCATCGCGACGAACCACTGGTCGGTGAGCATCGGCTCGACGACCTCGCCGGTGCGAACGCAGATCGGCACCGCGTGCTTGTGCGGCACCGCCTTCTCGAGGAAGTGCTGCGCTTCGAGGTCGCGCAGCACGGCCTTTCGCGCGTCGTAGCGGTCGAGCCCCTGGTACGCCTTCGGCCCCTGCTCGTTGATCTTCGCGTCGAGCGTGAAGATCGTGATCAGCGGGATGCCGTGGCGCAGCGCGCACGCATAGTCGTTGAAGTCGTGCGCGCCGGTGATCTTGACGCAGCCGGAGCCGAAGTCGCGGTCGACGAAGTCGTCGGCGATGATCGGGATGCGCCGGTCGCAGAGCGGCAGGTCGACGAGCTTGCCGACGAGGTGCTTGTAGCGCTCGTCGTCGGGGTGGACGGCGAGCGCGCCGTCGGCGAGCATCGTCTCGGGCCGCGTCGTCGCGATGTGCATCCCCGCCATCGGCTGCCCGTTGGCGTCCGGCTGCGGGCCGTCGCTGAACGGGTAGAGGATGTGCCACATCGTGCCGTCGCGCTCCTCGTTCTCGACCTCGAGGTCGGAGACCGCCGAGAGCAGCACCGGGTCCCAGTTGACGAGCCGCTTGGCGCGGTAGATCAGGCCTTCGTCGTAGAGCGAGACGAAGGTGTCGTTGACGACGGCCGAGAGCCGCTCGTCCATCGTGAAGTACTCGTACTTCCACGCCACCGAGTCGCCCATCCGGCGCATCTGCCGCGTGATCGTCGAGCCGCTCGTCTCCTTCCAGTCCCAGACCTGGTCGATGAACTTGCGCCGGCCGAGGTCGTGGCGGCTGAGGCCGGCCTCCTGCAGCTGGCGCTCGACGACGATCTGCGTCGCGATGCCGGCGTGGTCGGTTCCCGGCACCCAGAGCGTGTTCTCGCCGCGCATGCGGTGCATGCGCGCGAGCGCGTCCATGATCGTGTGCTGGAACGCGTGCCCCATGTGCAGCGTCCCGGTGACGTTGGGCGGCGGCAGCTGGATGCAGAACGACGGCCGCGCCGGATCGAGCGTCGGCTCGTAGACGCCGCTCTCTTCCCAGAGCGGGCCCCAGTGCGCCTCGATCGCCGCGGGATCGAACGACTTGGCGAGCTCGCGGTCGCTCGCCGCTCCATCCGCGGCCTTTCGTGCGAGGATGCTCATCGATCTGGAATCAGGATGCCGAGGCTGCCCTGCGTGGTGCCGTCGCCGAGGAGGAAGAGCGAGTAGACGTGGCCCGATTCGAGCGTCGTCGTCTGGTTCAGGTAGTACGTGACGGCACCGATCCTCGCTTCGAGGCGTGCCAGGCCGGCGCTCGACGCGACCTGCGAATAGCCCGACGCCGCGCCCGGCGCAGCGCCGGTTCCGACGAGGACGTTGTTGAGCGTCATCGTCGCCGTGGCTGTCGCGCCGTTGATGCCGTTGACGAGGCGCAGCTTCACCGGCCGCGCCGTGCTCGACGACGGCGTGTTGTCGTCGGCCAGGAGATTCGCCGTCGTTCCCGTGCCGGTGAGCAGCACGGTGATGTCGGCGCCGGGGCCGGCGGTGAGCGGCGCGACCGGGACGACGTCGTTGCCGTTCACCTTCAGCGTCACGGCGCCCGATGGAATGACGACGTACGGGCCGACGTTCGGCGACGTCAGCCCGGCGACGACCGCGGTGCCGTTGACGGAGACGTCGACCGGCGCCGCCACGCTCGTCGCGACGCGCGCCCGCGCCGACGGGTTGAGCACCTGCGTCGCCGCCGCCTGCTGGTCGAGCAGGATCGCGTTCATCAGGTGGCCGCCGCTGCCCGAGGCGAGGATCACGGTGACGATCCGCTGGTCGCTCAGCACGAACGACGGGATCTCGAGGCGAAGATCGGTCTTGTCGCCGGCGCTCGTCACGCACAGGCGGTACGCCGTCGCCGAAGCGGCGAGCTCGGTGTACGCGCCCTGCAGGCCGGAGACGTTGGCGGCGGTCGGCGCCGCCGGCGAGCCGTCGAGCGTGCTGCAAGCCGCGGTGACGAGGTAGACGTCGACCTGGTCGGCGTCGGCCGTCGCGGTATTGAAGATGCGGATCTTCGCCTTGTTGCGGCCGGGGTCGCCTTCCTCGTCGTCGAGGATCGTGACGGCGATCGTTCCGCCGCTGTTGTAGGCGACGACGCTCTGGTGCTTGTCGGCGACGAGCGCCGTCGACGTCGTCAGCAGCGACGCGGCGTTGCCGGTCTGGTTGATGTCGAGCGTGTAGGTGTCGGCCTTCCTCAGGACGTAGTCGCTCGCCGTCGCCGGCGCGATGCCGCTGATCGCCGTCTCCTGGTCGATCTGCAGGTCGAGCGCGCCGAGCCCGGTGGTCGCGTTGACGAGCCGGATCCGGCCCTGGTTGCCGAGGAGGCCGCCCCCGCACGCCGCGAGCAGCGCGGCGGCGAACAGGGCGATCAGCCATCGGGTCGTCGTCTTCATCGCGGCGAGCTTCCTCACATCAGGAGATGCTCGCCGGCGTTGTCGCCACCGAGGATCACGTAGTTGACCTTGCGGATGTCCGACAGGCGCGTGCCGCCCGCGTACGAGATCGAGCTCTGCACGTCTTCCTTCATCTCGCGCAGCGTCTCGGCGAGGCTGCCCTTGATCGGCTCGAGAATGCGCTTGCCCTCGACGTGCTTGTACTCGCCCTTGTTGAAGTCCGACGCCGAGCCGTAGTACTCCTTGTAGAGCTTGCCGTCGACTTCGACGGTGCGCCCGGGCGACTCCTCGTGGCCGGCGAAGAGCGACCCGATCATCACCATGCAGGCGCCGAAGCGCACGCTCTTGGCGATGTCGCCGTGGTCGCGGATGCCGCCGTCGGCGATGATCGGCTTGGTCGCGACGCGCGCGCACCACTTGAGCGCCGAGAGCTGCCAGCCGCCGGTGCCGAAGCCCGTCTTCAGCTTGGTGATGCAGACCTTGCCCGGGCCGACGCCGACCTTGGTTGCGTCGGCGCCCCAGTTCTCGAGGTCGATCACCGCCTCGGGGGTCGCGACGTTGCCGGCGATGACGAACGCGTGCGGCAGCTTGCTCTTGATGTGCTCGATCATGCGGTGCACGGTCTCGGCGTGGCCGTGCGCGATGTCGATCGTGACGTAGTCGGCGCCGACGCCTTCGCTCGCCAGCCGGTCGATCACCGCGTAGTCGGGGCGCTTGACGCCCGAGCTGATCGAGACGACCAGGTTCTTCTCGCGCATGCGGCGCGCGAACGCGACGTTGTCGACGTCGAAGCGGTGCATGACGTAGAAGAAGTCGTTGGCGGCGAGCCACTCGGCGATCGGCTCGTCGATCACCGTCTTCATGTTCGCCGGCACCACCGGCAAGGCGAAGCGGCGCGGCCCGAACTCGACCGACGGGTCGCATTCGGAGCGGCTCTCGACGCGGCATTTGCGCGGCAAGAGCAGGACGTTGTCGTAGTCGAAGATTTCCATGCCGCGCTCGCGGCGAAATTCTACGCGGCGGGCCGTGCGCGCCCCGGGCACGGGCCTTTGCGGCGCGCCGGCGCGACCGTGCTCGCATGAAATGGCGGCGATCGCCGCCGCATTTCGCCCGCTCCCGCGCCGACGAGCGGCGCTCCAATGGGGAACCGACCGATCGCTCGTTCCGCGCCGCCGCCTCGCCATGCCAGCTCTCTCCCGCCCGGTCGCGGCCGCGCAGGCGCCTGCGGCGGTCGGCACCGCGACGCTCTACCGGGAGATGTGGGCGTACGCAGCCGGCGCGCGGGCGCCGCTCGCGCTCGCCTTCGCGCTCCTCGTCTCGTCGCAGCTCGTCAAGCTCGCCGTGCCCTGGCTCGCCGCGCAGGCGATCGACACGCTGCAGCGCGGCGGCGGCACCGTCCTCGGCGCGTCGCTGCCGTGGCTCGGCGCGATCCTGGCGGCGTTCGCGTTCAGCTGGGCGCTGCACGGGCCCGGCCGCGTCCTCGAGCGCAAGGTCGCGATCCGTGTCGGCAACGCGATCACCGCGCGGCTCTACGCGCGGCTGATGGCGACGCCGCTCGCCTGGCACGACCAGCACCATCCGGGCGAGCTGCAGCACCGCATGGCGCAGAGCAGCCACGCGCTCTACGACTTCACGCAGAGCCAGTTCCTCTACCTGCAAAGCGCCGTCAACCTGGTCGGCCCGCTGCTCGCGCTCGCGCTGCTGTCGCCGCTGTGCGGCGGGGTCGCGCTGCTCGGCTTCGTCGTCGTCGCGTCGATCCTGTTCGCGTTCGACAGGACGCTGATGCGGCTCGCCCACGCCGAGAACGCGGCAGCGCGTCGCTACGGCGCGGCGCTGCTCGATTGCCTGGGCAACATCGCGACCCTGCTGAGCCTCGGCCTGACGGACAGCAGCGAGCGGACGCTGGCGCGCCGCCGCGACGCCGTCAACGCGCCGCTGACGCGCGGGATCGTCCTCAACGAATGGAAGTGGTGCGCGGTCGACCTGCTGACGGTCTTCCTCAGCTGGCTGCTCGTCGCCGTCTACGCGTGGCAGGTCGGCGGCGCCGGGGCGATGCTTCTCGGCAGCATCTTCATGGTCTACCAGTACGCGCAGCAGGCGAGCTGGGTCGTCTGCGGGATGGCGTCGAACCTGCAGGGCTTTGCGCGCATGCGCACCGACTTCGCCGCCGGCGACGCGATCTGGGCGGCGCCGCGCCCGGCGCACCCGCTCGAGCGCCGCGCCGACGGCGACGACGGCTGGCGGCGGATCGACGTCCGCGACGTCTGCTACGCGCACCCGGTGCGCGACGGCGAGCGCCGCGCCGCCGGGATCCGCCACGCGATGCTGACGCTGCACCGCGGCGAGCGCGTCGCGCTCGTCGGGCCGAGCGGCTCGGGCAAGAGCACGCTGCTGCGCCTCCTCGCCGGACTCTACGAAGCCGAGCGCGGCCACGTCGAGATCGACGGCGTCGCGCACCTGGGCCTCGGCGAGGTCGGCGCGCGCGCGACGCTGATCCCGCAGGAAGCGCAGGTGTTCGAAGGCAGCGTGCGCGAGAACATCGCGTTCGACGAAGCGCACGCGCCGGCGGCGATCGTCGCGGCGACCGAGATCAGCGGCTTCGACGGCGTCCTCGCGACCTTGCCCGAGGGGCTCGAGACCGCGGTCGCGCAGGGTGGCTTCAACTTCTCGGGCGGCCAGCGCCAGCGCCTCTGCCTCGCCCGCGGCGTCCTCGCTGCGAGGCACAGCTCGGTCCTGCTGCTCGACGAGCCGACGAGCGCGCTCGATCCGCTCACCGAGGCGATCGTCTATCGCCGCCTCGACGCGACGTTCCCGCGCGCGTGCATCGTCGCCGCGGTGCACCGCATGAGCCTGCTCGCGCACTTCGACCGCGTCGTGCTGATGGTCGCCGGCGAGGTCGTCGACGCCGGCAGCGTCGACGAGCTGCTCGCGCGCCAGCCGCTCTTCAGGACGATGGTCGGACAGGGCGACGACGCGCGCGCGGTGTCGCCCGCGGGCGTCGTCGCCGGCGCGGCCTGATCGGTCGACACCCGTCCGCGGGACGTTCGATCGCGCGGGCGCGAGGCCGTGCGCCGGATAATCGCGTTTCGTCTGGCGTCCTCGCGTGGCAGCCCACCGCACACGAACGGAACGAGAGAGCCCCGCGCGATCGCTCTCGATCGACGCCTGGCTCTGCCGCGCGCTCGCCGAGCCGGCCGGCGCGCGCGCGCAGCTCCTCGAGCGCGTCCGTGCGCCGGCAATCGACGCCGCAGACCGTTGCGCGCGCCTGCACGCCGCGTGCTGCATCGTGCTGGCGATCGGCATCGCCGACGACGACTACCGCGGCTTCGAGGACGCCGCCGCGGTCATCGCCGAGGCCGGCGATCCGCCGCTCGACGGCGACGCCGACGCGGCGTTGCTCGCGGTCGCCGGCGCGCTCGTCACGCGCCAGTTCCGTTCGCTCGACGATCCGTCGCTCGAGCGCCTCGCCGAGCGCGTCGTCGCCGCGCTGCCGAATCCCGGAATCGGCACTGCCGTGCGCGCTTGCGCCGGCATGGCGGCGCTGTCGTGGGGCGAGCAGCTGCGCGACCTCGAGCGGCTGCTCTGGATCGAGCTCGCGATGCGCGCCGTCGTCGCCGATCCGCGGCTCGAGCCGCGCCTGCGCGACGAGTGGCGCGGCAAGTGGCTCGACGGCATCTACCACTTCGGCGATGCCGCGCGAATCGAGGCGGCGCGGCGCGCCGCGGCGGCGCTCGCGACGCCGGTCCGCTGCAAGCAGCTGCTGCTCGAGGCGCAGGTCGCGATCGGCGAAGGCGAGGTCGAGCGCGGGCGCGCGCTGCTCGCGCAGGCCGAGCCGCTGCTCGATGCGACGAGCCCGCACACCGCGTCGGTCTGGCACTTCCTCGCCTCGCGGCTCGCCATGCTCGCGCCGGCGAGCGCCGACGCGCTCGTGCACGCGCGTCTTGCCTTGCGCCTGGGCACCGAGTGCAGCTACCCCGAGCGCTGGATGGGGCCGATCGTGATGCAGGAAGGGCAGGTCCTCGTGCAGCGCGGCGAGCCCGCCGCGGCGGTGCCGTTCTTCGAGCGCGCCGGCCGCGCGTCGAGCGGAACGCAGGCGGACTACTGCTGGTGCCTCGCGCACTTCGCACGCGCGCTCGACGCCGCGCAGGCGGCCGACGAGGCGCGCCTGCGCAGCGAGCTCGCGCACGGCTTCGCGATCGCCGAGCGCCTCGCCTGGCAGGCGTTCTTCCGCTCGAACGCGGCGGCGACGTCGACGTTGTGCGCGCTCGCGCTCGAGCGCGAGATCGCGGTCGAGTTCGTCCGCGGCGTCATCGCCGCGCGCCGGCTCGCCGCCGAGCGCCCCGAGGTCGCCGCGTGGCCGTGGCCGATCCGGGTGCGAACGCTCGGCCGCTTCGACGTCGAGGTCGGCGACAAGGCGCTCGCCGTGCGCGGCAAGGCGGCGAAGAAGCCGCTCGAGCTGCTGCAGTTCGTCGTCGCGTGCGGCAGCCAGCAGGTCGCGTCGAGCAGCGTCGAATTCGCGCTCTGGCCCGACCTCGACGGCGACAACGCGCACGCGGCGGCGAAGATCGCGCTGCACCGCCTGCGCCGTCTGCTCGGCGACGACGCCGCGATCGCGATCGACGCCGGCCGGCTCAGCCTCAACCCGCGGCTGGTGTGGGTCGACTGCCTCGCGTTCGAGGCGATCGCCGACGCGCTGCCGGCGGCGCCGTTCTCGCCCGCGCAGCAGGCCTCCGCCGAGCGCGCGCTCGCGCTCTATGCGGGCTCCTTCCTCGGCAGCGAGGACGACCACGGCTGGCAGCTCGTCCACCGCGAGCGTCTCGCCAGCAAGCACCGGCGCGTCGTCCGCGCGGTCGTCGTGCAGGCGCGCGCCGGCCAGGACCTCGCGCTGGCGCCGCGGACGCGCGAGCGCGCGCTCGAGCTCGACCCGCTCGACGAGGATCTGCTGCGCGAGCT
>DASSRF010000239.1:0-6439 GCA_035701945.1 Caldimonas sp.
GCCACGTCGGCCTCACGCTCAACGTGGACCTGCTGGTCACCGAAGGCGACGGCATCGCCGACAGCCGCGCCGAATACGGCGACGCCAAGAACTGGGCCTCGCAGGTGAGCGCGCGGCGCGAGGAGCTGACGCTGCGCGCGCTCTTCAACGAGGAGCTCGGCGCGCTGCTGCAGGTGCCGACGACGCGCCGCGACGAAGCGATCGCCGTCCTGCGCAGCGCCGGGCTCGGCCGCATGAGCCACGTCATCGGCAAGACGAACACGCGGCAGGTGCTCGAGGTCTGGCGCGACGCCAAGGTCGTGTTCTCGGCGTCGTTGTACCGGTTGCAGCAGGCCTGGGACGAGGTCAGCTGGCGGATCTGCAGGCTGCGCGATCGCCCCGATTGCGCCGACGCCGAGCACGCCGCGGCGGGTCGCGACGACGACCCCGGGCTGCACGTCCATCTCGCCGGACCTGCGTTCGCGAGCGACGCGCCCGCCGCGCCGGCATTGACGGGCAGCGCGCCGAAGGTCGCGATCCTGCGCGAGCAGGGCGTCAACAGCCACGTCGAGCTGAGCTACGCGATGGCGGCGGCCGGCTTCGAGACGTACGACGTCCACATGAGCGACCTCCAGTCGGGCCGGATGCGGCTCGACATGGTCGCCGGCTTCGTCGCGTGCGGCGGCTTCAGCTACGGCGACGTCCTCGGCGCGGGCGAAGGCTGGGCGCGGTCGATCCGCTTCAACGCCCAGCTCGCCGACCAGTTCGCGACGTTCTTCGCGCGTCCGGACGTGTTCGCGCTCGGCATCTGCAACGGCTGCCAGATGCTTGCCGCGCTCGCCGACCTGATCCCCGGCGCCGCCGCGTGGCCGCGCTTCGCGAAGAACCGCAGCGAGCAGTTCGAGGCGCGCCTGAGCCTCGTCGAGGTGCTGCCGACGCCATCGATCTTCTTTCGCGACATGGCCGGCAGCCGGTTGCCGATCGCGGTCGCGCACGGCGAGGGCTACGCCGACTTCGCGCAGCGCGGCGACCGCGAGCGCGTGCACGCGGTGATGCGCTTCGTCGACCACTTCGGCCAGCCCACCGAGGCGTACCCGTTCAACCCGAACGGCAGCCCCGGCGGCCTCACCGGCGTGACGACCGCCGACGGCCGCTTCACGGCCTTGATGCCGCACGCCGAGCGGGTCTTTCGCGACGTGCAGATGAGCTGGCCGAGCACGGCCCGCGGCGAGCCGAGCGCGTGGATGGCGATGTTCCGCTCGGCGCGCAAGGCGTGCGGCTGAGCGACGGCGCGGCTCAGCGGCGCAGGATGAAGTAGAGCCCCTCGACGTCGCGCCGCTGCTCGCGGCGCAGCGGCGCGCGCACGAGCGATGCGACCGCGAGACCGTGCCGCGACGCGAGCTCGCGCAGATGGCGCTCGGAATGCGCGTAGCGCAGGCTCGGCAGCAGCGCGAAGTCGCGATCGTCGGCGAGCGCCTCGGCGGTGAAGGCGAACACGCCGCCCGCGGTGAGCACGCCGGCGACGGCCGCGAAGACCGGATCGAGCGCGCCGACGTAGATGAAGACGTCGGCGGCGACGACGAGGTCGTGCCGCGTCTCGGTCGCGCGCAGGAAGGCGACGATGTCGTCGCGGACGAGCTCGTCGTAGACGCCGCGCGCCTTCGCCTCGGCGAGCATCGCCGGCGACAGGTCGACGCCGGCGAGCCGTTCGCTGAGCGGCCGCAGCAGCGGCCCGACAAGGCCCGTGCCGCAGCCGAGGTCGAGCGCCGACACGAAGCGGCGGCTGCCGAGCGAAGCGATCTGCGCAGCGATCGTCGCCGGCGCGCGGTACTGCAGCAGGTCGACCAGGTGGGTGTCGAACGACGCAGCGTACTCGTCGAAGAAGCGCGTCACGTACGTCGGCGGCGCGTGCGGCGGAACGTCGGCGCCCGAGAGCGCGGCGAGGTAGTAGCCGTTCAGCTCGCGGTTGCCGCCGTTCGCGATCGCCGCTTGGTACGCGTGCCGGGCTTCGTCGAGGCGGCCGGCGTCGCGCAGGATGTCGCCGCGCTGCGTCCACGCCGCGGCGAGCGTCGGATCGATCGCGTTGGCGCGCTCGAACGCGGCGAGCGCTTCGTCGTGGCGTTCGAGAAAGCGCAGCGCCTCGCCGCGCGCGACCCAGCTCGCCGCGTGCTCCGGCTCGGCTGCGAGGACGCGGTCGAGGCACGCGAGCGCATCGGCGTGGCGGCCGATCGCCGCGTAGGCGATGCCGAGGTGGCTCCGGCTGTGGACGTCGTCGGGCTCGCGCGCGAGCGCTGCCTCGAGCGCCGCGATCGCGTCGGCGTGGCGGCCGGCACGGACGCGCGCAGCGCCGAGGTTGGCGAGCGTCGACGCGCGGCCGGGCGCGAGCTCGAGCGACCGCTCGAAGCGAGCCTCGGCGCCGGCGAAATCGCCGGCGGCGAAGCACGCGTTGCCTTCGAAGAAGAGCGCCTTGGCGCGCTCGAATGCGGTCTCATCCACCGCCCCATTGTCGCCAGCCGCGCCGCCGGCTATGCGAGCGCCGCCACCCGCCGCGACAGCGCGCTCCCGCGTGCGGCGAGGAACGCGAGCAGCCGTTGCGGGTAGTCCTCGACGGTCGCGTCGCGCACCGAGCGTCGCGCCGCGAGCCGCTCGCGCCACGCCGCGGCGCGCGGTGCGTGCGCCAGCCAGCGCTCGCCGTCGAGGCGCTCGAACGCGTCGAGGTAGCGGAAGACCGGCGCGAACGCCGCGTCGACGAGGCCGAAGCGCGCGCCCGCGAACCACGGGCCGTCGCCGAGCGCGGCGTCGAGCGTCGCGAAGCGCGCGTCGATGTCGGCCCGGCGCCGCACGAGGGCGGCATCGTCGGCAGCGTTGTAGTAGGCCGCGATGCCGTCGAGCGTCGCCGACGCGAACGCGATCCAGCCGCGCTCGCGGGCGCGCGCGAGCGGATCGTCCGGCAGCAGCCGCGGCGCAATCGTCTCGTCGAGGTACTCGCAGATCACCGCCGACTCGAACAGCGCCGCGTCGCCGACCAGCAGCACCGGCGTCTTGCCGAGCGGCGAGACCGCCTTGAACCACGCCGGCTTGTCGGCGAGGTCGACCCAGCGCCGCTCGAACGCGGTACCCTTCTCGGCGAGGACGATCGCGGCGCGCTGCACGTACGGGCACAGCGCGTGCGAGACGAGCACCGGTGCGCTCATCGCACCAGCCCTTCGGCGCGCAACGCCGCGTCGACCTGCGGTCGCGACGCGACGCGGCCGAGCCAGCCCTGGAGATGCGCATACGGCGCGAGCGGCAGCCGCAGGATGTGCGCCCAGCGCACGACCGCGAACGCATACGCGTCGGCGACGCTGAAGTCGCCGGCGAGGTACTCGCGCGTGGCGAGGTGCGTGTCGAGCTCGGCGAAGCGCTCGGCGAGCCTGGCCTTGACGGTCGCGCGCGTGCTGTCGGCGGTCTCGGCGTGCCACAGCCACGGGCTGAACGTCTTGTGCAGCTCGGTGGCGACGAACGCCAGCCATTGCGTCACGTCGAGGCGCCGCGTCGTCCGCGGCGCGCCGATCAGCCGCTGCGCCGGGTCGAGGTCGGCGACCGCCTGCAGCAGCGCCGCCGCCTCGCTGCGGCGCGTGCCGTCGTCGAACTCGAGCAGCGGCACGTAGCCGCGCGGATTGACGTCGAGATAGCTGGAGCCGTCGTCGAGCGTGTGCTTGGCGAGGTCGACCCTGGCGAGGTCGAAGGCAACGCCGGCTTCGCGCAGCGCGATGTGCACGGCGAGCGAGCAGGCGGCGGGGGCGTAGTAGAGCTTCATGGCGGTGTGTGTCCGGTGGTGGTGGGGCGCGCCGTCTCGGAGAGCGCGACGCGACGTCAATCTACGTCTGCGATCCTGCAAACGGAATGCGTACAGGAGCACCCGTCCATTGCAAACCTGCAATTTGTTGCCCGAACGCTCCGGCATCGAATGCTCGCGCGGTCAGCCCCGCGGCGCGCAGGCATTCCGCACCAGGCCTTGATAGGGCGCGATGTCGAGGCCGGGCAGCAGCGGCGCGCTCGCGAGTCCGACGATGCGTCGCCGGTAGTCGGCGAGGCACGCCGCGCGCGCCGCGTCGCTCATGCGTGCGGGGGCGTGCACGACGAACGGCTCGACGACGTCGAAGCCGGCGAAGCCGAGGATGCCGTGGTGGATGGGATAGAGGATCGGCCCGAGCGGGCCGTACGCGCCGATCGGCGAATACGCCTCCGCCGGTCCGCCCACCGTCAGCGAGCACATCGCCCGCTTGCCGGCGAACACGCCGCGGCTGAAGTAGCGGCCACCGCCGTAGGCGCGGCCGACGGCGAACACGCGGTCGACCCAGCCCTTCAGGATCGCCGGCAGGCCGAGCCACCAGAGCGGGAACTGCAGCACCAGCGCATCGCACCACGCGAGCTTGTCCATCTCGGCCTGCAACTCGGCGACGTAGCCGCCGTGGGCGCTGGCGTGCGCCTCCTCGTCCTGCTGCTTCAGCCGGCGCGGCTCGTGCACGGTCGTGAAGTTGCGGCGATCCGAGACCGGATCGAAGCCCATCGCGTAGAGGTCGGAGACGACGACCTCGTCGCCCGTTGCGGCGACGGCTGCGCGCGCCTCGCGCGTCAAGGCGCCGTTGAAGCTTTCGGGCTCGTGGTGGGCGTGGACGATGAAGACGCGCACGGCTCGCCTCCGCTGGTGGTCGTGGCGCCGACTCTATGATTGCCGCCGTGCCGACGACATAGGCGAGGAGGCATGCCATGGTTGCACGTGCGCAATCCCGACGCGGCCCGCCGCGGGCGCGCGCTGCGCCATCGCCGCTCGACGCGCTCGAGCTGCGTGTCGTGCTCGCGCTCGCCCGCGGGCGCACGCTCGCCGAGGCGGCGGCGCGCCTCGAAGTCGACGCATCGACGGTGTTCCGGGTCGTGCAGCGCACCGAACGCGCGCTCGGGCAGCGCGTCTTCGACCGTTCGCGCGACGGCTATCGGCCGACCGACCTCGGCCTGCGCCTGGTCGCGCACGCCGAGCGCATCGAGGCCGAGCTGGAAGCGGCGCGGACGGCGGCAGCGCAGGGCGTCGGCGCGGTGAGCGGCACGGTGCGGCTGAGCACCACCGACACGCTCCTGCACGCGCTCGTGCTGCCGACCGTCGCTCCGTTGCTCGCCGCGCATCCCGAGCTCGTGCTGCACCTGCGCGCGACCAACGAGCGTGTCGACCTCACGCAGCGCGAAGCCGACATCGCCGTGCGGGCGACGAGCAAGCCGCCGCCGCACCTCGTCGGGCGCGAGCTCGGGCCGATCCGCGTCGCCGTGTATGCGGCACAGGCGCTCGCGCGGCGCCAGCGCCGCAACGCCGCCGATCTCGCCGCGCTGCCTTGGCTCGCCGTCGACGAAGCGCTCCCCGAGCATCCGTCGGTGCGCTGGCGCAAGCGCCACCTGCCCGCAGTCGTCCCGCGCGTCGTCGCCGACAGCGTTCTCTCGGTCGTCGAAGGCATCGCCGCCGGCGCTGGCGTCGGCATCGTGCCGCTCTTCGTCGCCGAGGCGCGCAGCGATCTCGTCGCGCTCACCCCGCCGCTCGACGACGCCGAGACGACGCTCTGGCTGCTGACGCACCCCGAGTCGCGGCACCTGCGGCGCATCGCCGCGGTCGCGTCGCACCTCGCCGGCGCGATCCGGCTCGCCTGAGCGAGGACGCTCGCGACCTCGGCGTTGCTCGTCGCGGGCGGGGCGCTCGCGTCAGCCGTTCGTGCCGGCGGTGTTGCGGCCGCGCTCGCCTTTCTTGCGGGCGGCGCGCAGGCGCTCGTAGAGCTCGTCGCAGATCTGGCGAGCGTCCTGCGCCTTCGGCGCACGCAGACGACCGAGCAGCGCCTTCGCCGTCGTCGCCGCCACCGGTGCGCGGCCGCTGCCGTCGAGATCGGCGAAGCAGCCGTTGATGCCGAAGTAGATGTTCTCCGCCATGTTCTGCAGCGCATTGACGGGGCCGGCGAAATCGGCCATCGGCAGCAGCCCCATCTCCTGCTTCGTCAGCGTGAACGCCGCCTTCGCCGCTGCGCGGTACGTGTCCGGATCGAGTGGCTGCTGGTTGCGGTCGGCGCGATCGAGCGCGACGACGAGATCGCGAAGCTGCTTGATCCTGGCGTTCATTCGGACTCCGGCGAACAGGGCGGTGACTGATGCATCGGCTCGATCGCGAGCGACTTGAGCGCCGCAGCGATCGGCGGACTCGATGATCGAGCAACTCGGTCGCGCCCGGACTCGCTCGGGTGCGCTGCTCGGCGTTGCCGTGACGATCGTCACGCCGCAGCCGATGCGCGAACGAGCAGTCGACGACAAAGCGCCACAGCTGCGGCCCGGCGCGCGCGCAGGGGAGCGGGCGCGAGGTCGCGAACGGCGCCGTGAACGGGTATGCACCTTGCCGACTTGTCGTGACGCCCGCCGCTGGGCCGGCAATCTTCGACAGGAGCAGTTC
>DASSRF010000240.1:0-2360 GCA_035701945.1 Caldimonas sp.
AACGCGGTCCGCACGGAGGTGCTGCACGCCTACATTGCCAGGCACGATGCACCGCTTCCCGACATCTGGGCGGCGCGCGAGGTGACGCTGACGGCGAGCGACCGCACGACGCCGGTGCTGGTCGCGATCTGGGATTCCGGCGTCGACGTCAACGTCTTTCCCGACCAACTCTTCACGGACTCGGTGCCGACGGCGAGCGGCGCCCACGGTCTGGCGTTCGATGACGCCGGCAACGCGGTGACGGGCTGGCTGTATCCGCTGAACGAAGCGCAGCAGAAGGCATATCCCGAGTTTCGCGGCCAGATCAAGGGCATCCTCGACCTGCAGAACGGCATCGATTCGGCCGAGGCGAGCGACGTGCAGAAGAAGTTCGCGACGTTCTCGCCGCAGCAGATGCACGATTGGTTCGAGCTCCGCAAGTGGCTCAGCCATTACGTCCACGGCACGCACTGCGCCGGCATCGCGGTACGCGGCAATCCGGCTGCGCGCCTCGTCGTCGCGCGCTTCAACGACCAGCTGCCGTACCTGCCGTTCGAGCCGACCGAGCAATGGGCGCGCAAGATGGGCGCAGCGTTCAAGCAGCTCGGCGACTACTTCCGCACCCGCCACGTCCGCGTCGTCAACATGAGCTGGGGCGACTACCCCGCCGAGTTCGAGGAATGGCTGTCGAGGACGAGCAGTGTCTCCGACCCGGGCGAGCGCAAGCGCCGGGCCGAGGAGCTCTTCGCGATCTGGAAGTCGTCGATCGAGGCCGCGCTGCGCGCCGCGCCCGACACCCTGTTCGTGACCGGCGCCGGCAACAGCGACAGCAACGTCGGCTTCATCGCCGACGTGCCGGCGTCGCTGCGGCTGCCGAACCTGCTGACGGTCGGCGCCGTCAACCAGGCGGGCGAGGAGACGTCGTTCACGAGCCACGGCGACACGGTCGTCGTCCATGCCAACGGCTACCAGGTCGACAGCTTCGTTCCCGGCGGCTCGCGCCTGCGCCTGTCGGGGACGTCGATGGCGGCACCGAACGTCGTCAATCTCGCGGCGAAGCTGTTCGCGCTCGATCCGACGCTGACTCCCGCACGCGCGATCGAGCTGATCCGCGCCGGAGCGACCACCTCGGCCGACGGCCGCCGCCACCTGATCGACGAGAAGCGGTCGATCGCGCTGCTCAAGCGCTGAGCGACGCGGCGGGTATCCCGCTGCCCTCACTCGCGCGCGCACGCTGCACCGCGTATCCTCGGTTGCATGGGAGCGCGACCATGACCGACGTCAGCCGTCTCGAAGCCTCGCTGCGGACGCTTCGCACCGAGATCGCCGGGCTCGAGCCCGGCGACGACGATGCGCGGCGGCGCCTCGCCTCGCTCGTCGGCGAGCTCGAGAGCGCGCTCGCCGATCCGGCACGAAGCGACGAGCGGAGGACGCTCGGCGAGCAGCTGAAGAGCTCGATCCTGCGCCTCGAGGCGGCGCATCCGCGGCTCGCGGGAGTCGTCAACGAGATCGTCGAGAGCCTCGGCAACATGGGCATCTGACGACCTCGGCGCGGCGTGCGTGCCGACGCGCCCGCGTCAACGACGTCGTCGCGGCTCCGCCGTCGCGCGCGCGAGGAAGCCGGCGAGCAGCTCGTTGACGCGCGCCACCTCCTCGTGTTGCACCCAGTGACCGGCGTTCTCGATGTGCACGACCTCGACGTCGTCGCAGAGCTCGGCGCTCGCTTCGGCGAGGGAAGGCTGCAACGCGACGTCGCGATCGCCCCAGACGACGAGCACGGGCTGCTCGATGCGCACGCTCCGGCGCGGCGCGCCGCGCGCCGACGCGCGGTACCAGTTCAGCATCGCGGTCAGCGCACCCGGCTGCGACCACGCCTCGCGATAGACGTCGAGCTCGGCCGAGGTGAAGGTCCCGGGCCGGCTGCTCGTCGTGAGGCTCGCCTGCAGGAGCGCGTGGTCGGCGGCGCCGAGCGCGATCTCGGGAACGAACGGCATCTGGAACGCAGCGACGTAGCTGCTGCGCCAGAGCTGCCCGGGATGCTGCAGCGCGTACGCCGGCAGCACGTCGAGGTTGGGCGCGTTCAGGATCGCGAGCTTGCGAACGTGCGCAGCGTGGCGACCGGCGAGATGCCAGGCGACGATCCCGCCCCAGTCGTGGCCGACGAGGTCGAAGCGATCGTGGCCGAGCGAGGCGGCGATGGCGACGACGTCTTCGGCGAGCCGATCGACCGCGTACGCCGAGACCCCCTCGGGCTTGCTCGACTGCCCGTAGCCGCGCTGGTCCGGAGCGATGACTCGCAACCCTGCACCGGCGAGCGCCGGGGTCTGGTGCCGCCAGCCGAACGCGATCTCCGGAAAGCCGTGCAGGAGGACGACCGGCGC
>DASSRF010000241.1:0-4647 GCA_035701945.1 Caldimonas sp.
CAAGGGCGACGTCGAGGCGATCAAGTCGCGCGTGCGGCTCGTCTCGACGCGGCTGCAGGCCGGGCAGACGGTCGTGCGCGCGTACGGCGACGGCGCGCCGCCCGAGAGCGGGTTCGAGCCGGTCGACGCCGAGCTCGAGGACGTGTACTTCTCGAGCATCGCCGGCTACGTCGGCGAGGCGGTCGACGTTCCCGCCGCGGCAGCCTGACGCGATGCGCTCCGCGTTCTGGTCGATCGCCTGGTTCGACTTCGTCCGCCGCCTGAAGGCGACGTCGACGTGGGTCTACTTCGTTCTCTACGCGGTGCTCGGCGGCCTCTGGATGGCGGCAGCCGGCGGCGCGCTCTCGAGCGCCGGAGTCAGCTTCGGCGACAAGATCTACATCAACGGCCCGAGCGCGCTCGCGCTCACGATCGGGATCCTCGGCTTCATCGGCATCACGGTGATCGGCTCGGTCTCGGGGCGCGCGGTGCAGCAGGACTTCGAGGCCGGAATCCACCCGTTCTTCTTCAGCGCGCCGATCGGCAAGCGCGACTACTTCTTCGGCCGCCTCGTCGGCGCGTGGGCGACGCTGGTGATGATCTTCGTCGGCGTCGGCGCCGGCCTCTTCATCGGCTCGCACTGGCCGGGCGTCGACGCGGCGCGCCTGGCAGCGTCGCCGTCGTGGCAGAGCTTCGCGCGTCCGTACCTGATCGAGCTGATCCCGAACGTGCTCTGGCTCGGCGGCTGCTTCTTCGTCCTGGCGGCGCTGACGCGGCAGATGGCGCCCGTCTACGTCGCCGGCGTGATCGCGCTGGTCGGCTATCTGTTCGCCGTCAACCTGCTCGGCGACATGGAGAACAAGACGCTCGCCGCGCTCGTCGACCCGTCGGGGGTGAACGCGGTCGACGTCTTCACGCGCTACTGGAGCGTCGCGCAGAAGAACGAGGAGCAGATTCCTTTCGCCGGGGTGATCGTCTGGAACCGCGCGATCTGGGTCGGCATCGGCGCGCTCGTCACGCTGCTCGGCTATCGCGCGTTCCGGATGGAGACGGTCGCGCCGACGCTGCGCCGCGGCGGCAAGAAGAAGGCCGTCGACGACGTCGAGGGCGCGGCGGTCGGCAGCGCGTCGGCGCACGCCGTGCCGCTGCCGCGCGCGACGCCCGACCGCAGCACCGCCGCGTACGCGCGCATGCTGCCCGGTCTCGCCCGGCTCTATCTCGGCGAGATCCTGAAGAGCCCGCGGTTCCTCACGATCGTCCTCGGCGGCGTCCTGCTGGTCGCGAGCAACGCGTCGACGCTCGGCGCGATCTACGGCACCAACACCTATCCGCTGACGTACAAGGTGCTCGACGTCGTCGGCGGCCTCTTCAACGTCTTCGTCCTGATCGTGACCGCGATCTACAGCGGCGAGCTGGTCTGGCGCGAGCGCGACGCGAAGATGGACGACATCGCCGACAGCATGCCGGCGCCGACCTGGCTCGCGTTCCTCGCCAAGTTCGCGACGGTCGTCGTGCTCCAGGTCGTGCTGCTCGCGGTCGTGATGGTCTGCAGCATCGCGGTGCAGTTGCTGCACGGCTTCACCCGGATCGAGATCGGACAGTACCTGATGCAGCTCTTCGTGCTGCAGCTCTCGGGCGACATCCTGATCGCCGTGCTCGCGTTCGCGGTGCACACGCTGGTCGACAACAAGTACATCGGCCACTTCCTCGTCGGCATCGTCTTCCTCGTCGTGCTGCAGCTGCCGTCGTTCGGCTTCGAGGACCGGCTCTATCTCTACGCGAGCGCGCCGCCGCTGGTCTATTCGGACCTCAACGGCTGGGGGCACTTCCTGCCGGCGGTCTTCTGGTTCAGGCTCTACTGGTTCGCGTTCGCGGCGCTGCTGATGGTGCTCTCGTACGCGCTCTGGGTGCGCGGCCGCGAAGTGCGGCTGGCGGCGCGGCTGCGCATCGCGGCGACGCGGACGCGCGCGCCGGTGCGCGCGGTCGCCGCCGTCGCCGCGGTCGTCTTCGTCGCGACCGGCGCCTGGATCTGGCACAACACGCACGTCGTCAATCCGTTCGTCAGCAAGCACGACGGCCGCCGGCTCGCGGCCGAGTACGAGAAGCGCTACAAGCGGCTCTTCGGCGCGCCGCAGCCGCGGATCACCGCGGTCGACGTCAGCGTCGACCTCCACCCCGAGCGGCAGCTCGCGAGGATCTCGGGAACGCTCGCGATCGCCAACAAGAGCGGCGTGCCGATCCGCGACGTCTACGTGCTCTACCCGCGGCGCGCGCGCGCCAGGGCGATCGCGTTCGGCGTCGCCGCGAAGCTCGCCGACGAAGCGCCCGAGATGCGCTGGCACCACTACGTGCTCGAGCAGCCGCTCGCGCCCGGCGCGACGACCGACTTCCGCTTCGACCTCGACTACGGCGCGCAGGGCTTCTCGAACGAAGGCGCCGACCCGGTCGTGCTCGGCAACGGCACGTTCCTCAACGCCGGGCTGACGCCCGAGACGTCGCTGATCCCGAGCTTCGGCTACGGCGAGGACGGCGAGCTCTCGTCCGACCGCGAGCGCAAGGAGTTCGGCCTCGCGCCCAAGCCGCGCATGCACGACCTGAACGACCAGCAGCAGGTCATGCAGAACGCGCTCACGCGCGACGCCGACTTCGTCGACTACCAGGCGCATTTCTGCACCTCGGCGGACCAGCTGCCGGTGACCTCGGGCTACGTCGTCAAGGACACGACCGAGAACGGCCGCCGCTGCATCGACTACCGGATGGACTCGAAGATCGCGGCCATCTACTCGTTCGTCTCGGCGCGCTACGCGGTCAAGAAGGACGTCTGGCACGGCCCGCAGGGCGACGTCGCGATCGAGATCGACTACCACCGCGGCCACGAATACAACCTCGAGCGGATGGTCGCGGGCGTGCAGGACGCGCTCGCCTACTACACGAAGCACTGGGGCCCGTACCAGCACAAGATCGTTCGCATCGTCGAGTTCCCGCGCTTCTCGCGCGGCGGCGGGTTCGCCGAGTCGTTTCCGAACACGGTGCCGTTCAACGAGGCGATCGGCTTCACCGCCAAGGTCGACGACCGCGACCCGAACGACATCGACTACCCGTACTTCGTCACCGCGCACGAGGTCGCGCACCAGTGGTGGGCGCACCAGGAGGTGCCGGCGAACGTGCAGGGCGCCGAGTTCATCACCGAGAGCCTCTCCGAGTACGGCGCGCTGATGGTGCTGAAGACCAGGTACGGCGACGCCAGGATGCACCGCTTCCTCAAGTACGAGCTCGACGGCTACCTGCGCGGCCGCGGCTTCGAGAGCAAGCAGGAGCAGCCGCTCGTGCGCGCCGACGGCGCCCAGTACGTGCACTACCAGAAGGGCTCGATCGAGCTCTACGCGCTGCAGGACGCGATCGGCGAGCAGGCGATCGACGACGCGATCGCGGCGTTCCTGAAGCGATGGAAGTTCGCCGGGCCGCCGTACGCGCGCTCGGTCGACCTGATCGCCGAGTTCCGCCGCGTCACGCCGAAGGACTTGCAGCCGCTCATCGACGACCTGTTCGAGACGATCACGCTCTACGACGTTCGCGCGGTGAGCGCGGCGGCGAAGAAGCAGGCCGACGGCAGCGACGCGATCGAGCTCGTCGTCTCGGCGCGCAAGATCCGCGCCGACGGCAGCGGCAGGGAGACCGAGGCGCCGTTCGACGGCGAGGTCGACGTCGGCGCGCTCGACGCGCACGGCAACGTCGTCGCGATCGAGAAGCGGCGCCTGAAGTCGGGCGAGAACCGGATCACGCTCGCCGTCGCCAAGGGCGGCGCCGTGCGTGCCGGGATCGATCCCCTGAGCAAGCTGATCGACCGCGACGACAAGGACAACACCGTCGCGGTGACGCGCTGACGCGAGATCCCCAGGCCGACGGTCGCGCTGACCGCCGGAGTTCGCTCAGGTCAGTCCTTCCGGTACTGGAAGGAGATCATCAGCGAGTACGGTTCCTTCGACGCGCGGCCGCTTGCCCACCGCCTGCTCGATCTCCGCTTCGAATCGGGGCGGGACGACACCGCGGCGGATGCTCCGACAATCCGCCGACTGAGGGAGGAGCCATGAGAGCAGCGCTTCGGCCGATCGGCGTTCCGGCGCTCGCCGTTCTCGCGTCGCTGCCGCTTCTCGCCGGCTGCGATGTCTTCGACGTCGCCGCCTCGCTCGCCGAGTCCAACAAGCACGCCGCCCCGATCGGGGCCTCGCGCGCGAACGAGCGCGGTCGCTCAATCTGCGGCCGGCGCAACCGCGCGCTCCGCTGCCGTGCCGGCCTCGTCGCGACGACGAAGACCGCGACCCCACGCTGCGGCGTCAGCCGGCGGAGCGCTCCGCCGCTTGCGGAAACGCGAGCCGCGTGCCGAGCAGGACCGAGCCGAAGGTGAGGAAGATCAGCAGCGCGAGCATCGGCAGCGACGCGCTCGACGCTCCTCCCATCGCGAGCCCGATGACGGCGGAGAGCGCGCCGACGATCGCACCGGCCTTGTAGTCGCCGCGCCGCGCGATGCGCTCGCAGACGTAGCCGCCGAGCACCGAGCAAAGCACGCCGACAGCGAGGAACGTCGCCGACAGCAGCGGATCGGCGTCGGGACGCGTCAGCGCGGCCTCGATCTCCTGCTGGCTGCGCCCGGCGGCGCCGAGCGCGATG
>DASSRF010000242.1:0-3256 GCA_035701945.1 Caldimonas sp.
CCGTCGCCGTCGACGACGCGCGCGTCGGGAAACGACGGCGCGACGCCCTTGCCGACGCCCGCGATGCGCTCGCCGGTGACCGCGACCCAGCCGAAGAACGGCGCGGCGTCTCCGGCCGGCACGACGAGGGCATCGCGGACCAGCAGGCCCGGCGGCGTCACCGCACGAGGCGTCGACTTCCTCGCCCTCACCGCGGCCGCTCCTGCTCGGCCTCGCCGTGCAGCGCGCGCCGCTCGAGGAAGCCGAACAGCCAGAACGTCGTCACCCCGATCGCCGCGAGCACGATGATGGCGACGAAGAGCAGGTCGGTGCGCAACTGCGTCGCCGCGGTGATGACGAGGTAGCCGAGGCCGCGGTCGGCGCCGTAGAACTCGGCGACGACCGCGCCGACGAGGCTCAGCGACGCCGCGATCCGGAACCCCGCGAAGATGAACGGCAGCGCGCTCGGCAGCTGCACCTTGAAGAAGACCTGCGGCCCGGTCGCGTTGATCGAGTGCATCAGGTCGAGGATGCGCGGATCGGCCGACTTCAGGCCGCGGGTCGTGTTGGTGACGATCGGAAAGAACGTGATGATCGCGGCGATCACGATCTTGGTCGTGATGCCGAAGCCGAGCCAGATGTTGAGGAGCGGGACGATCGCGATGATCGGCACCGCGTTCGAGACGATCACGTAGGGGAAGAGCCCGCGTTCGAGGAAGCGCGAGTTGGCGATTCCCGCCGAGAGCGCGAGCCCGAGCACCGCCGAGATCGCGAAGCCGAAGCCGGCCTCGAGCAGCGTCAGCCCGGTGTGGTACGCGAGGTCCTGGGTGCGGCCGAAGCGAAGCGCGATCTTCGACGGCGCGGGCAGCAGCCACGGCGGCACGTCGAGCAGCCGCACCGCGAGCTCCCAGACGACGAGGATCAGCGCGAGGATCAGGAGCGGCGGCCCGAAGCGCTCGAGCTGGCCGCGCCGCGCCACGGCGATCGCCGGCGCCGTCATGCCGGTCGCGCCCTCACGACGTCAGCGCGCCGCGAGCGTCGCGCACCTGCTCGACGAACTCGATCGTGTCGCGGACCTCGGGTCCGCGCGGCCGCGGCAGCGCGACCGCGATCACCTCCTTGATGCGTCCCGGGTGCGCCGACATGACGACGACGCGGTCGGCGAGGTAGACCGCCTCCGAGATGTTGTGGGTGACGAAGAGGATCGTCTTTCGCTCGCGCTGCCAGATCCGCAGCAGCTCGTCCTGGAGCTGGTTCTTGGTGATCTCGTCGAGCGCGCTGAACGGCTCGTCCATGAGCAGGATCGACGGGTTCCACGACAGCGCGCGCGCGATCGCGACGCGCTGCTTCATCCCGCCAGAGAGCTCGCTCGGATAGCTCTGGCCGAAGCTGGCGAGCCCCATGCTCGCGAGCAGCTCGCTGCAGCGTTCGCTGCGCTTCGTCTCGTCGTAGCCGACGACCTCGAGCGGCAGCCGGACGTTGTCGTGCGCGGTGCGCCAGGGCAGCAGCGCCGCCTCCTGGAAGACGAAGCCGAAGTCGTTGCGCCGTCGCGCTTCGGCCGCGGGCGCGCCGCGCACCGAGAGCGCGCCGCTCGTCGGCCGCAGCAGGTCGCTGACGAGGCGAAGCAGCGTGCTCTTGCCGCAGCCGGTCGGCCCGAGCAGCGCGACGAACTCGCCCTCGGCGACGTCGAGCGTCGCGTCGGCGAGCGCCTGCACGCGACGGCCGCGCGCTTCGAAGACGACGCCGACGCCGCGCAGCGAGATGCACGGCGGAGCGGCCCGCGCCGCGTCCGCCGCCGCCAACGTCACTGTGCGAATCCCTCGGCCATCACGTCGGCGACGACGGGAGCGGTCTCGACGAGGCCGACGCGCTTGGCGGTCTCGATCGTCTGCTGCCACCCGGCCGCCGTCTCGGTGCCGAAGCTCGAGACGGGCTTGCCCTGGACCGACCAGAACGGCGCGGTCTTCGCGAGCACCTTGTTCTCGCGCGCCACGTCGACCTCGCTCACCGTCTTGGCGACCGCCTGGTTGGCGGCGTTGGCGTCGGCGGCGCTCGCCTCGACCGCCTTCCTCGTCGCGCGGATGAACGCGCGAACGACGTCGGGCTGCGCCTTCAGCACCTTGTCGCTGGTCGCGATCGTCAGGCCGTACGAGTGGACGCCGTAGTTCGCGATCATCATCTCCGCGACCGGCGTGCCCGCCGACTCGGCCTCGATCGCCTCGTTCATCGTGAAGCCCATCAGCGCGTCGACCTGCCCGACGAGGAGCGGCTGGACGCCGAAGCCGATGTCGACCATGTTGACGCTCTTCGGGTCGATCTTGTTGACCGCGAGCAGCGCGGCGAGGCCCTGCGACGTCGCGCTCGCGCGCTTCGAGCCGATCTTGGCGCCCTTGGTGAGCTGCTGCGGATCGGTGATCGCCTTCGCCTTCGGGCTGATCAGCACGATCGGCGTGCGCTGGTAGTAGGCAGCGACCGCCTTGATCGGCACCTTCTGCTCGGCCGCCTGGACGAGGACGAGCGCATCGACGAGCGCGATGTCGACCGCGCCGGCGCCGAGCTGCTTGACCGAGTCGGCCGATCCCGAGCCCGAGATGATCGTGAGGTCGATGCCCTCGGCGGCGTAGAACCCGCGCTCCTTGCCGAGATAGAACGGCGCGTGCTGGCCGCCCGGCTTCCAGTCGAGGCGGAAGCTCACCTTGGTGAGCGGCTTGGCCGGTGCGGCCTGCGCGAATGCCGACGGCGCGGCGGCGGCGAGCGCGGAGGCGGAGACGAGCGCGAGCAGCGCGCGGCGCGAGAACGTTGGATGCATGGCGAGTCTCCCGGTGAATCAGTGCTGGTCGAGGAACTTGCGCGCCCACTCGGTCGCCGCGACGGGCAGCGCGGTGCGCTGCACGTCCCAGCCGAGCGGCGCGGTGGCGTCGATGCCGAGCTTGGCCGACATGCCGTCGACGGCGGAAGGATCGAGGCGGTTGCAGAACACCTTCGGCACGACGAACATGCCGGTGTCGGCCTGGAAGCGGGTCGCCATCGCCCAGAGGACGTCGTCGTCGTCGTAGACGTTCACGTCGTCGTCGACGGCGATCGCGAGCTTGATGTAGCTGTCGAGGCCGAAGAGGAGCATCAGCGCGTGCCGCGCCTGCCCCTCGGCGCTCTTCTTCAGCGACACGTAGGCGTGGAAGTGGGTGCCCGACTTCGGATAGTTGAGCGCGACGACGTTCGGCACCATCTCCTTCAGCCGGCCGAAGACATGCGCCTCCTTGGCGCTGCGGCCGAGCAG
>DASSRF010000243.1:0-5534 GCA_035701945.1 Caldimonas sp.
GGCGAAGCTGGTCGAGCTGTTCGGCCGCGCCAACGTCGCCAACGAGCCGTTCGAGGTCGAGCCCGGCGTCGCGATGCCGGCGACGATCGTGTTCGCGAGCGACCCGGCGCGCCGCGCGATCGTGCTCTGGCGCGACGAGACGCGAAGCGCGCCCGAGTCGGTGCTGATCCGCGGCGAGCGCAGCGTCTGGCGCACCGACAAGGGCATCACCCTCGGCACGCCGCTCGCGACGCTGCGCCGGATCAACGGCAAGCCGCTGACGCTGATCGGCTTCGGCTCGGACGTCGGCGGCACCGTGCTCGACAACGGCGGCGGAGCGCTCACCGAGCTCGGCACGCCGGTCAAGGGCGAGCGCACCGGGCGCACGCTCGTGCTGCGCGTCGAGCCCGATCCGTCGCAGCGCGACTCGCAGGCGTACCAGGAGGCGATCGGCGACGTCGAGCTCTCGTCGGAGAGCCAGACCATGCGCGCGCTCAACCCGCGCGTCTTCTCGCTGATGGTCGACCTCGCGGGCAAGTGACCGCGACGGGCAGGCGCGCCGCGCCTGCCGCCGCGCCTATGATCGTTCGATGCCCGCCACGCTCGCCGGCCAGCTCGTCGTCGCGATCTCGTCGCGCGCCCTCTTCGACTTCGAGGAGGAGAACGAGCACTTCGAGGCGAACGACGACCGCGCCTACATGCAGCTCCAGCTCGAGCGCATCGACACCGTCGCCAAGCCCGGCGTCGCCTTCCCGCTGGTGCAAAAGCTCCTCGCCTTCAACGACGCCAGCGCGCAGCGGGTCGAGGTCGTGATCCTGTCGCGCAACGACCCCGTCTCGGGGATGCGCGTCTTCCGCTCGGCGCAGTCGTACGGGATGCCGATCCAGCGCGGCGTCTTCACCCGCGGCGGCACGCCGTGGCGCTACCTGAAGCCGCTCGCGGCGAACCTGTTCCTCTCGGCCAACGAGATCGACGTCCGCTCGGCGCTCGAAGCCGGGGTTCCCGCGGCGCGCGTCTTCCCGCGCTCGGCGCGCGCGTCCGACGCGCATCCGAAGGAAGTGCGGATCGCGTTCGACGGCGACGCCGTCCTCTTCTCCGACGAGGCCGAGCGCGTCTACCAGGAAAGCGGCCTCGACGCGTTCCAGGCACACGAGCGCGAGCAGGCTTCGACGCCGCTCGCCGCCGGGCCTTTCCAGCCGCTGCTGCTCGCGCTGCACCGGCTGCAGAACGAGCCGGCGCACGGGATGCGGATCCGCACCGCGCTCGTCACCGCGCGCAGCGCGCCGGCGCACGAGCGCGCGATCCGCACGCTGATGGACTGGAAGGTCGAGATCGACGAGGCGATGTTCCTCGGCGGCTTGAGCAAAGGCGAGTTCCTGCGCGAGTTCGAGCCCGACTTCTTCTTCGACGACCAGACCGGACACATCGAGAACGCGGCGCTGCACGTGCCGGCGGGGCACGTCGCCGCCGGCGTTCGCAACGCCTGATCGACGCGCGATGGCAGGAACACGCATGAACGACACCGCACCGGCCGCGTTTCGCCCGCGCGTGCTCGTCACCAAGATCGGCCTCGACGGCCACGACCGCGGCAGCCGCATCGTCGCCGCCGCGTGCCGCGACGCCGGCATGGAGGTGATCTACACGCCGCCGTGGCAGAGCATCGCGGCGGTCGTCAAGCTCGCGCTCGAGGAGGACGTCGACGTCGTCGGCATCTCGTCGCTCGCGACCGACCACCTGATCGTGCCCAAGCTGATGACGGCGCTTCGCGACGCCGGGCTCGGCGACGTCCGCGTCGTCGTCGGCGGCATCGTCCCCGAGAGCGAGGAAGCGGCGCTCGTCGCGAGCGGAGTGCGCGCCGTCTTCCACCCCGGCAGCACGCTCGACGAGATCACGGCGCGGATCCGCGACTACGCCGGCGAGACGCGGCGCGCCCGCGCCGACGCGGAGAACGCGCGATGAATGCCCCCATCGATCGCCCCGTCACCGACGCTGCCACGGCGCACGAGCGCTGGCAGCGCGAGTACCGCGAAGGCGTCGGCGACGAGCGCGAGCTCGCGAACGTCTCCGGCATCCCGATCGCGCCGCTCTACACCGCGGCCGATCGCCCGCCCGGCAGCGACGCCGCGCTCGGCCATCCCGGCCAGCCCGACTACACGCGCGGCATCTACGCGACGATGCACCGCGGCCGCACCTGGACACAGCGCCAGCTCGTCGGCCTCGGCACGCCGGCCGACTACAACGCGCGCCTGCTCGCGCTGCTCGAGCGCGGCGCGACCGCGGTCTCGCTGATCCCGTGCAACTCGGTCTACCGCGGCCTCGACGCCGACTCGGTCGACCTCGAGCTGCTCGGCACCTGCGGCACCGTCGTCGACGACGCCGGCCACATGGCGCGCTGCCTCGACGGCGTCGACGTGTCGCGCATCTCGTGCGCGATGAACGACCCGTCGCCGTTCACGCTGCTCGCGTTCATGCTCGTCGCCGCCGAGCGGCGCGGCGTCGACTGGAAGCAGATCACCGGAACCTCGAACCAGAGCGACTACCTGTCGCACTTCGTCGCCAACCACATGTTCTACCGTCTCGCGCTGCCCGGCGCGCGCCGCGTGCTGGTCGACCACATCGAGTGGTGCCGCACGCACGTGCCGCGCTGGAACCCGATGTCGGTCGTCGGCCAGCACATGCAGCAGGCGGGCGCGACGCCGGCCGAGGCGATGGCGTTCACGCTCTCGACCGCGGTGCAGAACGCCGAAGACTGCATCGCGCGCGGCCTGGACCCCGACGAGTTCCTGCCGCGCTTCACCTTCTTCTTCGACGTCTCGATGTCGTTCTTCGAGGAGATCGCCAAGTTCCGCGCCGGCCGGCGGATCTGGGCGCGGCTCGCGCGCGAGCGCCTCGGCGCCAGGAACGAGCGCTCGTGGCGCTTCAAGTTCCACGCCCAGACGTCGGGAGTCGACCTCACCCGCCAGCAGCCGCTCAACAACATCGCGCGCGTCGCGGCGCAGGCGATGGCCGGCATCTTCGGCGGCCTGCAGTCGCTCCACACCGACGCCTACGACGAGGCGTACGCGACGCCGGGCGAAGCCGGCGCGCGGATCGCGATCGCGACGCAGAACATCCTGCGCGAGGAAGCTCGCCTCACCGACGTCATCGACCCGCTCGGCGGCTCGTACTACGTCGAGTCGCTCACCGACGCGATGGAAGACAAGATCGTCGCGATCATGAAGCTCGTCGACGACGCCGGCGGCATGTACAAGGCGGTCGAGGCGGGTGTCGTGCAGCGGATGATCGGCGCCTCGGCGATGCGCTTCCAGCAACGCGTCGAGTCGGGCGAGCAGGTCGTCGTCGGCGTCAACAAGTACCGCGCCGAGGACGACGGCGAGCACCGGCCGCCGGTCGAACGACCCGACCGCGCGGCGATGCAGCGCCTGGTCGACGACTTCGTCGCCGCCAAAGCCAGGCGCCCGGCCGCGGCGATCGCCCGCGCGCTCGACGGCCTCACGCGCGCCGCCGAGAGCGCCGAGGCCAACATCTTCGCGGCGGTCGTCGACGCCGCGCGCGCCGGCTGCAGCAACGAGGAGATCTGCACGCGCCTGCGCCGCGATCTCGGCTACGGCCATCCGCTCGTGATCGTGTGAGGATGTCATCCTGAACGGAGTGAAGGATCTCTTCGTGCCAGGGCGAGATCCTTCGCTGCGCTCAGGATGACACCTGCTGATGCCCTCGCCGACCGTGCCGTCGCCGGCGATCGCGGTGCGCTCGCGCGGTTGCTGACGCTGATCGACGACGACGTTCCCGGCGCCCGCGCCGCTGCCGCCCGCCTCGGCGAGCGCGCCGGTCGCGCCTGGGTCGTGGGCATCACCGGCGTGCCGGGCAGCGGCAAGTCGACGCTCGTCGATGCGCTGCTCGGCGCCTGGCTCGCCGAGGGGCACAAGGTCGCCGTCGTCGCGATCGATCCGTCCAGCCCTCTCAGCGGGGGAGCGGTGCTCGGCGATCGCATCCGCATCGGCGCGAGCGCCGCCGACGAGCGCGTCTTCATCCGTTCGTTCTCCGCCCGCGGCGAGCTCGGCGGGCTGTCGCGCGCGGCGCGCGCGGCGGTCGACTGCTTCGATGCCTGCGGCTTCGACCGCGTCGTCGTCGAGACGGTCGGGACCGGGCAATCCGAGACCGCGATCGTCGCGCTCGCCGACACCCGCGTCGTCGTCTGCCCGCCCGGGCTCGGGGACGAGGTGCAGGCGATCAAGGCGGGGACGCTCGAGATCGCCGACGTCTTCGCCGTCAGCAAGGGCGACCTGCCGCTCGCGGCGCAGACCGCACGCGAGCTGCGCGACATGCTGCTGCTGAAGCCTCGCGCGGGCGGCGAGTGGCGGCCGCCGGCGATCGTCGTCTGCGCGCGCGACGGCTCCGGCGTCGACGATCTGTGCGCGGCGATGGCGGCGCACCGCGACGCGTTCGGCGTCGGCCGGCGCCGAAGCGCGGTGCCCGGCGTGCCGGTCGCACGTGCGGCGCCGACCGCCGGCGCCGACTGCGGCTGGCGCGAGCGGATCGCCGAGCTCGTCGCGCGCGACGGCCTCTGCGCGACGCTCGGCATCGTGGCGCGCGGCGGCGGCCCCGGCAGCGCCGAGGTCGCGATGACCGTCGATCGCCGCCATCTCAACTTCAACGGCGGCTGCCACGGCGGCGCGATCTTCGCGCTCGCCGACTCGGCGTTCGGCCTGGCGTCGAACTCGCACGGGCCGGTCGCATCGGGAATCGATGCGCACATCACGTTCCAGACCGCGGTCGTCGACGGAGACACGCTCGTCGCGCGCGCGGTCGAGGTGCAACGCAGTCGCAGGATCGGCGTCTACCGCATCGACGTCGTCCGCGACGACGGCGGCGGCGAGACGCCGGTGTCGAGCTTCACCGGCACCGTCTACATCCAGGGTTGACGCGAGGCCCGACCGGCGGTTCGCGCGGCAGGGATAGCCCCGAGGGTGGCGGACCCGGTTTTTCCTACAGTCGGCGCACCGTGCCCACCGTCCTGGCGGCTTCGCGCCGACGTCCGTGCAGACCACCTTTCCCCGTCTTCTTCTCGAACACGCAGCGGCGCGCCCGAACGCGCCGGCGCTGCGCGAGAAGGAGTTCGGCATCTGGCAGACGCTCACCTGGCGCGACCTCGCGGCGCTCGTCGAGGCGCTCGCGGGCGGCCTCGCCGAAGCGGGTCTGAAGCGCGGCGAGCATCTCGTCGTCGTCGGCGAGAACCGGCCGCGGCTCTACGCCGCGATGCTCGCCGCGCAGGCGCTCGGCGCGATTCCGGTGCCGCTCTACCAGGATGCCGTCGCGGGCGAGTTCGTCTTTCCGCTCGTGAATGCCGACGTCGCCTTCGCGATCGTCGAGGACCAGGAGCAGGTCGACAAGCTGCTCGAGATCCGCGGCGAATGCGCGAAGCTCGCGCGCATCTGGTTCGACGATGGGCGCGGGCTGCGCCACTACGACGAGCCCGGGCTCGCGTCGCTCGACGCGCTGGTCGCGTCGGGCCGCGCGTACGCGACGGCGCACCCCGGCTTCTTCGCCGCCGA
>DASSRF010000244.1:0-2049 GCA_035701945.1 Caldimonas sp.
CGGCGCGAGGTCGAGCTTGTGCATCGCGTCGCGCAGCTCGAGGCACAGGCGCTCGGCGGTCTTCTGGCCGACGCCCTTCACCGACTTCAGCGCCGCGGTGTCGCCGCCGGCGATCGCCGCGGCGAGGTCGGCGGGTGCGAACACGCTGAGCAGCGCGAGCGCGATCGAGGGGCCGACGCCGCTGACGGCGAGCAGGCGCCGCGCGAGCTCCCGCTCGGCGCGCGTCGCGAAGCCGAGCAGCGACGGCGTGCCGTCGACGACGTGCAGGATCGTGAACACCTGCGCTTCCTTGCCGACGTGCAGCGCGGTCGCCGACTCGAGGCTGATGCGCAGCTCGTAGCCGACGCCGGCGCAGCGCACGACCGCGCGCGAAGCGTTCTTCTCGACGACCTCGCCGAGCAGGTGGTCGTACACGGCGCGTTACCCGCGCAGGCTGAGGCCGAACTCGTCGAGCTTCGTCTTGATCTCGTTCAGCGACGTCTGGCCGAAGTTCGGGCACGCGAGCAGCTCGGCCTCGGTCTTCTGCGCGAGGTCGCCGATCGTGCGGATCTTCAGCAGGTCGACGATGCGGCGGCTGCGCACCGACAGGTCGAGCTCGCTGATCGGGCGGCGCGTCGGGTCCGGGCTGTTCGGGTCCGGCTGCTCCTCGGGGCGCAGCGCCGGCTCGGCCATCTCGCCGAGGTCCTTGCTCATCAGCTCGTCGGCCGTCATGCCGAGCCGCAGACCCTTGTTCTTCAGGATCTCCTTGATCTCGGTCAGCGACGTCTCGCCGAAGTTCTTGTAGCTCAGCAGCTCGGCCTCGGTCTTCTTCACGAGGTCGCCGAGCGTGCGGATGTTCATCTTCGCGAGGCAGTTCCTGCTGCGAACCGACAGCTCGAAGTCGTTGATCGGGGTGCGCAGGAGCTTGTTGCGCTTGTCGTCGCGGCGCTCCTGGTCCTCGTCGTAGTACATGTTCAGCGCGGCGGCGGCGTCGCGGCGATACAGGCGCGCGCGCGAGTTGTCGGGGTTCGCCTGCAGCGCGAGGTCGAAGCACTGCATCGCGCGGCGGTAGTTGCCCATGTCCTCGTACAGGATGCCGAGGTTGACGACGCACGCGACGTTGACCGGCGGCGACATCAGCGCGCGCTCGTACAGCTCGCGCGCCTCCTCGTCCTCGCCGCGCAGGTCGACGTTCAGCGCGAGGCGGAACAGCGCCTGCTTGTGCTTGCCGTCCGCGGCGAGCACTTCGTCGTAGGCGGCGATCGCCGCATTGACGTCGTGCTCGAGCTCGGCGACGCGGCCCGCGAAGTACTTCTGGTCGATCGGGCTCAGCTGACCCTTCAGCTTCTCGAAGTCCTTCGTCAGGCGCTCGCCGTCGTTCGCCGCGTCGAGCGCGCGCAGCCACACGATGGCCTGCGCCGGGTCGCTGTCGCGCCGCGTCAGCAGCCGCGCGGCCTCGTCGAGGTTGCCGAGCGCCGCGAGGCTGCTCGCGAGGCAGATCGTGACGACCGGGTTCGCCTTCTCGGTCTGCAGCAGCGGGACCGCTTCGGCGTGGCGGCCGAGCGCCCACAGCACGATGCCGCGGGCGGTGCCCTTCGCGCGCGGATCACTCAGCCAGTCGCGCAGTTGCTGCAGCGCGTCGACCGACTGGAACGCGGCGGCGCGGAACGCATCGAGCTTGCTCGGCGTCAGGTCGCCGGCGAGCAGCGCAGCGGGGTCGAGCGAAGGAATGGGGGCGTTGACCGTGTCCGTCATTTGGGTACGCAGCGGTGTCGAAATGTGCCCGGGCGGATGCCGGGCTTGCGCCGGCGAACCGGTTGGCACGACCGGCTGCCAAAAGGGGCGAGCAGCGTAGGGCGCGGGCCCCTTGATGGTCAAGCGATCCGGCGGTCAGACGCGCGGCGCGGCCTTCGCGCGCGCCGCGGCGTAGACCGCCAGCAGGTCGCCGGCCATCGCCCGGAAGCCGCGCGCCCGCGATCGCGTCGCGCTCGCCAGCCGCTGCACGAGCCCGCGGTCGGCGGCGAGGCGCTGCAGTGCCGCCGCCCACGCGGGCACGTCGCCGGGCGGCAG
>DASSRF010000245.1:0-10669 GCA_035701945.1 Caldimonas sp.
GAGGGCCGGCCGTTCAGGCCAGGTCCGGGGGACATGGAGGAAATCGGCCACCCCCGCCCGCGCCCGCGTGCGCGACAGCGTGCACGCCGCAACCGCAGCGCGATCGAGCGACCTAGTACCCAGCCGCACGTCGGACAGAAAGGGAATTCGATTTCGCGCTCGCCGCGCACGTACGCGCGCGTCGGCCCGCAGACGCGGATCCCCTCGCCGTCCCAGTCGTACGCCCAGAGCACGCCGTAGCGGCGGCAGACGGTGCAGTTGCACGCGGTCGCGCCTTCGGGCGTGGCGTCGAGCTGCCAGCGCACGGCGCCGCAGTGGCACGAGCCTTCGATCATCGCGGCCCCCCTTCGAGCTCGCGCACGAACGCGAGCAGGCTGGCGTCGTCGTCGCTGCCGTGACCGGCCGCGACTGCGGCGGCGAACGTCGCCGCGGCAGCGTCGCCGAGGCGCGGCGCGGCTCCCGCCGCCGCGGCCATCGCCATCGCGAGCGCGCTGTCCTTGGCGAGCAGCGTCGTGTGCGCGCGCGGCGCGAGGTCGCCGGCGATCGCGCGCCGCATGCGGTCGCTCGCGATCCAGCTCTGCCCGCTCGAGCGCTCGATGACGTCGAGCGTGCGCGCGGCATCGAGGCCGACGCGCTCGGCGAGCGCGATCGCCTCGGCGGCGCCGACCAGGTTGACGGCGGCGAGCAGGTTGTTGACGAGCTTCGTGCGCGCGCCGTCGCCGACGCGATCGCCGATCCTGAACACCGGGTCGGCGAGCGACGCGAGCAGCGCGTGCCAGCGCGCGAAGACGCGCTCGGCGCACGCGACCATCAGGGCCATCGTCCCGGTGCGCGCACGCGCCGGCCCGCCCGACATCGGCGCGTCGATCGCGTCGATGCCCGCGGCGGCGAGACGTGCAGCGATCGCCTCGGTGCTCGCCGGCGCGATCGTCGGACAGAGGACGACGCAGCCGCCGGCGCGCATCGCTCGAGCGGCGCCGTCTTCGCCGAACAGCACCGCTTCGGTCTGCGCGGCATCGACCACCGCGACGACGACGGCGTCGACCCGGCGCGCGAGCTCCGCCGGCGTCGCCGCGCGGCGCGCACCGGCGGCGGCGGCGAGCGCCTCGCGCGCCGGATCGATGTCGCGCACGTGGACCTCGGCGCCGAGCTCGCGCAGCCGCAGCGCCATCGCCAGGCCCATGTTGCCGACGCCGACGATGCCGACCGAGCGCTGCTCCATCGCTCGATTGTGACGAGCACGACAGGCGGCGGCGCGATCCGAGCAAACCCGCGCCGCGCGAGATGGCGCAGCGATGGATGATGCGCATCGAGGGCGCGCGGACGCCGGCGAGGGAGGAGCGATGGACGAGGCGAACCGTTTCGCGCCGCCGGCGACCAGCGTCGCCGACGTCGGCCCCGATGTCGTGCAGCCGGTCCGGCTGTGGCCGCCGAGCGGCCGCATCGGCCGGCTTCGCTTTCTCGCCTACGGGCTCGCGCTCTACGTCCTCTTCATCGTCGCCGCGTTCGTGTTCGGCTTCGTCTCCGCGATGGTCGGCAAGGACTCGGTGCTGATGTCGGCGCTCGGGATGCTCGGCTTCCTGGCGTACCTGGTCGCCGCCTTCGTCCTCATCGTGCAGCGCTCGCACGACATGGACATGTCGGGCTGGTGGAGCATCGCCGCGATCATCCCGATCGTCGGTCTCGTCTGGGTCTTCAAGGGCGGCACGCGCGGCGCGAACCGCTGGGGGCCGCCACCGCCGCCGAACGGCGTCTTCGTCACGATCGCCGGCTTGCTGCTGCCGGTCATCGTCGTCGTCGGCATCGTCGCGGCGGTTGCGCTGCCGGCGTACCAGCAGGCCGCGATGCGCGGCACCGCCGGCTCGCGCTGATCGGCTCCGCCGCGGCTCAGCCGCGCGGATGGTGGCGCGCGTGCAGCTGCCTGAGCCGCTCGCGCGCGACGTGGGTGTAGATCGTCGTCGTCGAGATGTCGGCGTGGCCGAGCAGCATCTGCACGGTGCGCAGGTCGGCGCCGTGGTTGAGCAGGTGCGTCGCGAACGCGTGGCGCAGCGTGTGCGGCGACAGCGGCACCGCGATCCCGGCGGCGAGCGCGTGCGCCTTGATCAGCTTCCAGAACATCTGCCGCGTCATCGGTCCGCCGCGCGCGGTGACGAAGAGCGCGTCGCTCGCCTGGCCGGCGAGGATCGCGGCGCGCGCTTCGCGCACGTAGCGCTCGATCCAGCCGCGCGCCTCCTCGCCGAACGGCACCATGCGCTCCTTCGCGCCCTTGCCGACGACGTGCAGCGTGCCTTCGCTGAACGAGACGCGAACGGTCTGCAGCGCGACGAGCTCGCTGACGCGCAGGCCGCTGGCGTACAGCAGCTCGAGCATCGCGCGGTCGCGCAGGCCGAGCGGCGTCTCGACGTCGGGCCCGGCGAGCAGCGCTTCGACCTGCGCTTCGCTGAGCGACTTGGGCACGCGCAGCGGCTGCCGCGCGGCGTCGAGCTTGAGCGTCGGGTCGCTGTCGCGCAGCCGCTCGCGCACCGTCCAGCGAAAGAACCGGCGAAAGACGGTGAGGCGCCGGTTCGCGCTCGTCGCCGCGCTGCCGGCGTGGCGCGCGACCGCGTACTCGCGCAGGTCGGTCTCGCTCGCGTCGACGAGCGCCCGGCCGCGCTCGCGCGCGAGCCAGTCGGCGAGCAGCGCCAGGTCGCGGCGGTACGCGGCGAGCGTGTTGGCGGCGAGCCCCTCCTCGATCCAGAGCGCGTCGGCGAAGCGGTCGACGACGGCCGAGCTGGCGGCGCGGATCGCGGCTGCGCTCGGCACGGCGACGTCGCGGCTGCGCCTAGTCGCGCTTCGCGCTGAGGCTGCGACAGGCGATGAACGGAACGCCCGCGAGCGCGACGGTCGGCAACGGTGCGGCGCAGCTCATGCCGGCAGCACCGCGGGCGCGCGCTCGCGCTGCGCGATCGCCCAGTCGATGTGCTCGCGCACGAGCGCGCTCGCGCCGTCGCGCCGCGCCGCGAGCGCGGCGGCGATCGCGGGGTCGCCGGTCGCCGCGAGCGCGTTGCCGAGCGCGACCGCGACGTTGCGCTGCCAGCGCTCGAAGCCGATCCGGCGGATCGCGCTGCCTTCGGTGTTGCGCAGGAACGCAGGCTCGTCCCACGACCAGAGGTCGAGCAGCGTCGGCGCGTCGAGCACCGGGCGGACGTCGAAGTCGGCGAGCGCGCTCGGCCGGGCGTACTTGTTCCACGGGCAGACGAGCTGGCAGTCGTCGCAGCCGTAGACGCGGTTGCCGATCGCGGTGCGCAGCTCGAGCGGAATCGCGCCCTTGTGCTCGATCGTCAGATACGAGATGCAGCGGCGCGCGTCGAGCGCATACGGCGCGACGATCGCGCCCGTCGGGCAGACCTCGATGCAGGCGCTGCACGTGCCGCAGCGCTCGTCGACCGGCGGCGTCTCGGGCAGCGCGAGGTCGACGTAGATCTCGCCGAGGAAGAACATCGAGCCGCCGTCACGGTCGAGCGCGAGCGTGTGCTTGCCGCGCCAGCCGGTGCCGCTGCGCGCTGCGAGCTCGACCTCGAGCACCGGCGCCGAGTCGGTGAAGACGCGGTGGCCGAACGGCCCGACCGCCTCGCCGAGGCGGTCGGCGAGCGCCTGCAGCCGCTGCCGCAGCACCTTGTGGTAGTCGCGGCCGCGCGCGTAGACCGAGACCGCGGCCGCGCGCGCGTCGCCGAGGCGGCGCCACTCGACCGCCTGCCAGCCGGGCGCGGTCGCGCGCGGCAGGTAGTCGAGCCGCGCGGTGATGACGCTCGCCGTGCCGGCGACGAGCTCGGCCGGGCGGGCGCGCTTCATCCCGTGCGCCGCCATGTACTCCATGTCGCCGTGCCAGCCGTTGTTCAGCCATGCAGCCAACCGGGGCTCGGCTTCGTGAAGATCGATTCCGGCGACGCCGATCTGTGAAAATCCGAGCGCGCTGCCCCACTCGCGCAATCGCGCGAGCAGGGTCGGGCCGTCGAGAGGTTGAGGATCGCGCATTGCCGCCTGCGCCGTCGATTCTAGAAACGCGCTTCGCCGCCTGGCCGGACGAGGCGGCTTGCGCCGCGACCGCGCTCTCGGTCGCCGGCCGGCCGGCGATCGGCGACTCCTTCGTCGAGCTGCACGGCCCCCTCGGCGCCGGCAAGACGACCTTCGCGCGCCACCTGCTCCACGGCCTCGGGGTCGAAGGCGCGATCAAGAGCCCGACGTACACGCTGATGGAGCCGTACCGCGCGAACGCGGCGCACGGCGGCTTCGAGATCGCGCACTGCGACTTCTACCGCTTCGACGACCCCGCCGAGTGGGAAGACGCGGGCTTTCGCGATGTCTTCGCAGCGCCGGGGCTGAAGCTCGTCGAGTGGCCGGAGAAGGCCGAGGGCCTGCTGCCGCGCTGCGACCTGCGCGTCTCGATCACCCCGGCCGACCGCGGCGATGCGCGATCGGCGCGCTTCGACGCGCTCAGCGAGACCGGCCGGGAGCTGCTGCCGTGAACGCGAACGACGGCGAGCCGACCTCGCGCCGACGCGCGCTCGCGCGCGTCGGCTCGCTCGTGCGCTTCGGCTCGCTCGCGCTCGTGCTCGGCACGCGCGAGATCGCGTGGGGCGCGTCGATCGTCGCCGTGCGCGTCTGGCCGGCCGACGAGTACACGCGGGTCACGATCGAGTCGGACGCGGCGCTGAGCGCACGCCACTTCCTCGCGCACGGCCCCGATCGCCTCGTCATCGACGTCGACGGCCTCGAGCTGAGCCCGCAGCTGCGCGAGATCGTCGGCAAGGTGCGGCCCGACGATCCCTACATCGCCGGCGTTCGCGTCGGCCAGAACCAGCCGCGCGTCGTCCGCCTCGTCGTCGACCTCAAGCAGGCGGTCGCGCCCGAGCTGTTCACGCTCGCGCCGGTCGCGGCGTACCAGCACCGGCTCGTCTTCGACCTGCGTCCGGTGCACGAGCTCGACCCGCTGCTCGAGCTGATCCGCGACAAGGAGCAGGCCGAGCAGCAGGCGGCGCGGGCGGTGCAGGACGCGCTCGGCGAATTCATCGGCAGGATGAACGCTGCCAACGCAGCGTCGGCGCCGGCGACGACCGCGGCCGCCGGTGCGGCCGGGCTGTCGCCGCCGCTCGCGGCGCCGCCGGCGCCCTACGCGTCGGCGCCGCAGCTCGCGCGCGCCGCGACGCCGGCGGGGTCGCAGCCCGGCGCCGCGGCGCTGCCGCCGCCGCTGACGCAGAGCAAGATCGACCGCCTCGTCGTCGTCGCCATCGATCCCGGGCACGGCGGCGAGGACCCGGGCGCGATCGGACCGAGCGGCACGCGCGAGAAGGACGTCGTCCTCGCCATCGCGCTCATGCTGCGCGACCGCCTCAACGCGCAGCCGAACATGCGCGCCATGATGACGCGCGACTCCGACTTCTTCGTGCCGCTGCACGAGCGCGTCAAGAAGGCGCGCCGCGTCCAGGCCGACCTCTTCGTCTCGATCCACGCCGACGCCTTCATGACCCCCGACGCGCGCGGCGCGTCGGTGTTCGCGCTCAGCCAGCACGGCGCGACGAGCAGCGCGGCGCGCTGGATGGCCGACCGCGAGAACGCGTCCGACCTCGTCGGCGGCGCCAACCTGCGCCACAAGGACGAGACCGTGCTGCGCACCCTGATCGACATGAGCACGACGGCGCAGATCAAGGACAGCCTCAAGCTCGGCAACGAGGTGCTCGGCCAGATCGGCAAGGTCGGCAAGCTCCACAAGGGCAGCGTCGAGCAGGCGAGCTTCGCGGTGCTGAAGGCGCCCGACATCCCGTCGATCCTGGTCGAGTCGGCGTTCATCACGAACCCCGGCGAGGAGACGAAGCTGCGCGACCCCGAGTACCGCGCGCAGCTCGTCGCGGCGCTCGCGAGCGGGATCCAGCGCTACTTCGCGCGCAACCCGCCGCTGGCGCGCTCGCGCCAGCTGTAGCAGCGTCTCGTCATCCCGAGCGAAGCGAACGATCTCGTCGCCGAGCGGCGGCGCGGTTCTTCGCTTCGCTCAGAATGACACCGACGAAAGGAACATCGATGCTCCACCCCGACGCCCGCGCCCTGCTCGACCTCATCGAGGAGCGCAAGCTGCCGGCGATGCACACGCTGACGCCGGGTGACGCGCGCGCGTTCTACCGCGACCGGCGCTTCTTCACGCAGCCCGAAGCGCCCGAGGTCGGCGCCGTCGTCGACACGCGCTGCGAAGGCCCGCACGGCGCGATCCCGCTGCGCATCTACCGGCCGCGCGGCGCCGGCGCTTCGCCGACGCAGGCACGCTCGCTTCCGGCGCTCGTCTACTACCACGGCGGCGGCTGGACGATCGGCGACCTCGACACCCACGACGTCCTCTGTCGCGAGCTCTGCAACGGCGCCGGCGCGGTCGTCGTCGCGGTCGACTACCGGATGGGTCCCGAGCACCGTTTCCCCGCCGCCGTCGACGACTGCGTCGCGGCGACGTCGTGGGTGCACCGGCAGGCGAGCGAGCTCGGCATCGACCCGGCGCGGCTCGCGGTCGGCGGCGACAGCGCCGGCGGCAACCTCGCCGCCGTCGTGGCGATCGCGGCACGCGACGCCGGCACGTTGCCGATCGCGTACCAGCTGCTGATCTATCCGGCCACCGACATGCGGCGCGGCCATCCTTCGCACACCGAGAACGGCACCGGCTACCTGCTGACGACCGAGACGATCGGCTACTACCACGACCACTACATCGCCGATCCCGCGCACGACCTCGACTGGCGCGCGTCGCCGCTGCTGCATCCCGACCTGTCGCGGCTGCCGCCGGCGCTCGTCCTGACCGCCGGCTTCGATCCGCTGCGCGACGAGGGCCTCGACTACGCCGATCGCCTCGTCGCCGCGGGCAACCGCGCGACGTACGTCTGCTTCGAGCGGCAGATCCACGGCTTCATCACCATGGGCAAGGTGATCGACGAAGCCAACGCCGCGGTCGCCCTGTGCGCGGGCGAGCTCGCGCGCGTGCTCGCGCGCTAGCGGCCGACGCGATCGACGATCAGCTCGCCGACGCCGCCTTGGCGGCCGGCTTCGCCTTGCTGGCGTCCTTGTGCACCGCTTGCCCGGTCTTGCGGCCGGCTTCGGCGGCGGCATGGCCGGTCTTGCGACCGGCCTCGGCGGCGGCGTGGCCCGCGTCGCGACCCGCCTCGGCGGCGGCGTGGCCGACGTCGCGGCCCGTCTCGGCAACGGCGTGGCCGGTCTTGCGCCCGGCCTCCGCGGTCGCATGGCCGACGTCGCGGCCGGTCTGCGCGACCGCGTGGCCGGTCTTCTTCGCCGCCGACGATGCAGCGTCGCCGATGCTTTCGGCGGCATGCGAGGAAGCTGCGAAGGCGAGCGCCAGCACGGAAGCGGCAATGCAGGGACGAAGGGTCACGTTGGCTCCGGAATCGAACGGTGGTCAGCCAACGCCGTCGCGAGGCCGGTCGTTGACAGCGCCGCCGATCGCGCTTTACATCGGGGCGGCCGCCGAAGCGCGACAATCCGGGCCGCGGCACGCCGCAGCGGCGGCCGCCTGGAGATCGCCATGAGACTCGCACGCACGCTCGTTGCCATCGCCGCATTCGCCGCGGCCGCCGTTCTCGTTCCATCGGTCGGCCACGCGCGCGGTGCCGGCGCCTGGCACGGCGGCGGCTGGCACGGCGGTCACTGGCATGGCGGCTGGCACGGCGGCTACTACCGTCCGTGCTGCTACGGCGGCTACTGGCCGTTCTGGGGTGGCGTCGCGATCGGCGCGAGCATCGGCTACTGGGGCGGGTACTGGGGCGGCTACTACCCCGCGTACTACTACCCGGCAGCGTACGGACCGGCATATTCGTACTACTACGACGCGCCACCCGGCGGCGCGACGTACTCCGAGGACACCGCGCGCGGCGCCGACGGACAGCCTGCGCCGCAGGCCGTCCAGCCCGCGCCGCAGGCGAGCCGCGGGCGTCCGGTGCCGCAAGCGGGGAGCGCCCCCGAGCCGATCTTCTATCCGCGCAACGGCCAGAGCGCCGAGCAGACCGAGACCGACCGGCGCGACTGCAACCGCTGGGCGACGACGCAGCGCGGCGCGATGGCCGACGCGAGCATCTTCCAGCGTGCGACCTTCGCGTGCATGGAAGGTCGCGGTTACACGGTCCGCTGAACAGCGGCGCGCGGCGCCGCGCCGCGTGACCGATTGCGCGCGCCGCTGGCGCGCCCGCCCGGAGGTCGCGCCTCGTCGCTGCGGCGCGGTCGAGAATGCCGCCGCCCGGCGGCGCCGCCCACGGCACGCCGCGAGGAGTGGGAATGAACGCGACGACCCCCGACGCACCCTTCGAAAAGACGGTTCGCCTCGTCTGCCGGCTCGACGACGCCGACATCGACTACGTGCGCGACACCGCCGAGTGGATCCGCCGCTGCGTCAAGCGCGTCCTCGAGCTCCACCCGGAGGCGACCGCCGCCGATGCAACGCCCGTCGTCCTCGACATGAGCACGCGCGGCCGCTGGCGGCTGATGCGCCCGGAGATCGTCGCCGAGCAGCTCGCGCTGGTGACGATCGCGCGATGACGACGACGATCGCCCGGCTCGCCGCGATGCTCGCGCTCTGTCTCGGCGGCGACGCGTTCGCCGCGTCGCAGATGTACAAGTGCGTCGAGAACGGCCGCACCGTCTACCAGCAGCAGGCGTGCAATCCGCAGCCGGAGGGGGCCGCGAGCGCGGCGAAGGCGCCGGCGAGCGCTGCCTCCGATGCGTCTTCGGCGAGGAAGCTCAGGCGACCTTCGCCTGCTTCATCCGCGCCCGCCAAGCCCCGATGAGGACGAGCAGCCCCGGGATCAGGATCGCGCCCCAGATGATGAACTCGAGGTGCTCCTTGACCCAGGGCACGTTGCCGAACAGGTAGCCCGCGATCGTCACCGAGCCGATCCAGAGCGCGCCGCCGGTGACGTCGAAGAACGTGAAGCGCCGCCGCGTCATCTGCGCGACGCCGGCGACGAACGGCGCGAACGTGCGAACGAACGGCATGAAGCGCGCGATCACGATCGTGATGCCGCCGTAGCGCTCGTAGAACGCGTGCGCCTGGTCGAATGCCTTCTTGTTGAACCAGCGCGAGTTCTTCCAGCCGAAGACGCGCGGCCCGACGATGCGGCCGATCGCGTAGTTGCTCTGGTTGCCGAGCACGGCGGCGATCCAGAGCAGGACGAGGACGAGCGGCAGGCTCATCAGCCCGTGCGCGCACATCGCGCCGACGACGAAGAGGAGCGAGTCGCCGGGCAGGAACGGCATCACGACGAGCCCGGTCTCGACGAAGATGATCGCGAACAGCAGCGCGTAGACCCAGGTGCCGTAGAGAGCGACGAAGTTGGCGAGATGGCGATCGATGTTGAGAACGAAGTCGAGCACCGCTGCGAGCAGGTCCATGCGTCGATTATCGACGCCGCCTCGCAGATGCCCGGCCTACGCCGGGGCTTTCGCTTCGTCGAGCGCGGCGACCGCGTCGAACCAGCCGACGAGCTCGTCGGGATGCGCGACGCCGCTCGTCGTCGCCGGCCAGCGGCGCTTGAGCTGGTTGGCGGCCGCATGCAGCTGCCAGAGCAGCTCCTCGGCGATCGCCCAGAGCTCGATCCTGAGGGCCGCGTCGCCGCCGACCTCGCCCGCGATCGCCGCGAGCTGCTCGCGCGTGACGCCGGCGTCGTAGAGCATCCGCTGCAGCGTCGCGTTCTGCGCGTCGACGGCACGAACGAGCGCCGCCTGCGTCGAAGGCACGTGCGCGCCGATCGCCGCGCTCGCCGCGCGCCACTGCGCGAGCACGTCGGTGAGCCGCTGCAGTCGCGCGACCAGCGCGCCGGCGTCGATCGCGTCGTCGTCGACCGGTGCCGGCGCGGTCGCAAGCAGGCGATGGATCGCGGCGACGTGGACGGCGTCGTAGCGGCGCGGATTGATGCGCAGGAGGAGCGAGACGCGCTGCTCGGGGAAGCGCCGCTCGCCGTCGAACATCGCGGTCACGACCTCGGCGATGCCGAGGACGCGGCCGAGCGCGCCGATCGCGTCGCCGGCGAGGCCGCGCGGGTAGCCCGAGCCGTCGAGCCGCTCGTGGTGCTCGACGATCGCGCGAACGATCTCCTTCGGATATTCGGCGAAGCGGTCGACGAGCATCGACGAGGTCAGCGGATGCGCCCAGACCGGCTTCAGCTCGTCGCCGCTCAGCCGCTCCTCGGAGTCGAGCAGCTCGGGAGCGATGTGCAGCATGCCGAGGTCGTGCAGCAGGCCCGCGGTCGCGGCGTCGCGCAGCTCGGCCGACGAGCCGCCGCTCTCGCGCACGAGATGCGCGCAGAGGAGCGCCATCAGGATGCCGTGGTCGTAGAGCGGGCGTCGCGTCTCGCGCGCGAGCGTGAGGTGCAGCGCGACCGGCTTCGGCAGCCGGACCTGCGCGATGGCGTCGAGCAGCACGCGGCCCGAGTCGCCGGCGGGAGCGACGCGCGAGAAGAACGGATGGCGAAGCGTCGCCGCCCGCGCGCTGCCGGCGAGCGACTCGCCGTCGGTGCCCGGGCCGGGGTCGATGCACTCGTCGAGCGGCAGCGAGAGCCGGTGCGAGAACAGCTTCTCGTACAAGGTGCGGTCGATCGCGACTCCGCCTTCGAGCAGCTTCAGCCCTTGCGTGTTGTAGATCGCCTGCGTC
>DASSRF010000246.1:0-4047 GCA_035701945.1 Caldimonas sp.
GCCCCGGCACCGACTTCCACGCGACCGCGAACGGCGAGGTCTCGATCACTCCGCTGCACGTCGACCTCACCGACCACGCGACGCTGCCCGACTGGCGGCGCTGGCTCGGCGACGCGGCGCAATGACGAGCGGGCGTCCGCCGCGCCGCTTTCCCGTCGCGCTCGGCCGCGTCGCCAGCGCGAGCACCGAAGCGACGCCGCGCGGCGCGACTGCGACGCGCGCATCCGCGACGGCGTTGATCCGTCCGCAGCGCCACGTCGCCGCCGCACACGCCGACGCCGCGCGCGCGCGTCCCGCGGTCGGCCTCGGTCTCGACTCGGCCGACGTTCGCGCGCGCATGGTCGAGCGGCTGCGCCGCGAAGGTGCGGCCGATGCGCGCGTCCTCGCCGCGTTCGCCGACGTGCCGCGCCACCTCTTCGTCGACGCCGGCCTGGCGACGCAGGCGTACGAGGACACGAGCCTGCCGATCGGCCACGGCCAGACGATCTCGAAGCCTTCGGTGGTCGCGCGCATGCTCGAGCTGCTCTTCGGCGGCGCCAATGCACAGGCGCAGGGACACTTGGGCGCCGTGCTCGAGATCGGCACCGGCTGCGGCTACCAGGCGGCGCTGCTGTGCCGGCTCGGCCGTCGCGTCGTTTCGGTCGAGCGCTTGCGGCCGCTGCACGACAAGGCGCGCACGCTGCTCGCGACGATGCGCGAGACGCGGCTGCGACTCGTGTACGGCGACGGCGTCGTCGGCCACGCGCCCGGTGCTCCGTACGACAGCATCGTCGCCGCCGCCGGCGGCAGCGAGATCCCGCAGGCGTGGCTCGATCAGCTCGCGGTCGGCGGCAGGCTCGTTTCGCCGGTGCAGCAGCCAGGAGGGCGCGGGCAGGCGCTCGTCGTCGTCGATCGCGGCGCCGAAGGATTTGCCCGCACCGTCCACGGGGCCGTGAAATTCGTCCCCTTAAAATCCGGCCTCGCTCGCTGACGACGCCTCACCGGTTCCAATGCCACTGATCGACGCTTCGGCGCTTCGCCGTTGCCTAGTCCTGCTCGCCACCGGCGTGCTCGCCGCTGCGTGCTCGAACACGCCCAACCGCGCGCCCGTCGAGGAGCGCACGGTCGTGTCGAAGAGCGCGGCCGCAGCGAAGCCGGCGGCGAGCGCCGCTTCAGCGGCCGAGGTCGCGCCGCTGCCGACCGTTGTCGACAGCAACTCCGGCAAGCCCGGCTACTACACCGTCAAGTCCGGCGACACGCTGATCCGGATCGGCCTCGACAGCGGCCAGAACTGGAAGGACCTGATGCGCTGGAACAACCTGGCGAACCCGAACGTGATCGAGGTCGGCCAGGTGATCCGTGTCGTTCCGCCGGGTGTCGATCCGACGGCCGCGACGACGCGCCCGGTGACCGCGGCGCGCGTCGAGACGCGGCCGCTCGATGCCAAGCCGGGCGCTGCGAGCGCTCCTGCGGCTGCCGGATCGGCGCCGCTCGCGAGCGTCGCCGCAGCGAGCCCGGCGGCCCCGGCGGCACGCGAGCCCGCGCCGCCGCGCGAAGGCGACGACGACATCAACTGGGGATGGCCCGCGACGGCGCCGGTCGCGATGCCGTTCGACGAGGCGCGCAACAAGGGCCTCGTCTTTCGCGGCAAGGCGGGCGACCCGGTGTACGCCGCCGCCGACGGGCGCGTCGTCTACGCCGGCTCGGGCCTGCGCGGCTACGGCAACCTCGTCATCCTCAAGCACAACAACACGTACCTGACGGCGTACGCGCACAACCAGACGCTGCTCGTCAAGGACGACCAGAACGTCAAGCGCGGCCAGAAGATCGCCGAGATGGGGTCGACCGACGCCGACAGCGTGCAGCTGCACTTCGAGATCCGCCGCCAGGGCAAGCCGATCGATCCGGCGCGTCTGCTGCCGGCGCGCTGACAGGCGCCGACACGGCGGATCGACATGGTGCCGGTCCTCGCCTTCGACATCGAGACGATCCCCGACGTCGCGGGCTTGCGCCTCTTGCGCGTCGCCGACCCGGCGCTCTCGGACGCCGAAGTCCACGCCGCCGAGATCGCCGACCGCGCGGCGCGCAACAAGAGCGACTTCCTGCCGCCGCACCTGCAGCGCGTCGTCGTCGTCTCGTGCGTCTTTCGCGGCAATCAGGGGCTGTTCGTGCACTCGTTCGTCGACCTCGAGCGCGACGGCAGGAGCGAGGAGGGCGACGTCATCCAGGCGTTCTTCGACCGCGTCGAGCGACACAAGCCGCAGCTCGTCAGCTGGAACGGCGGCGGCTTCGATCTGCCGGTGCTGCAGCAGCGAGGGCTGCGCCATGGCGTCGTCGCCGGCCGCTACTGGGATCTCGGCCAGGACGACGACAGCGACCGCGACCACCGCTACAACAACTACATCGGCCGCTACCACACGCGCCACGTCGACCTGATGGACCTGCTCGCGCTCTACCAGTCGAAGGCGAACGCGCCGCTCGACGCGATGGCCAAGCTCTGCGGCTTCCCCGGCAAGCTCGGCATGGACGGCTCGCAGGTGTACGCCGCGTACCTCGAAGGGCGGCGCGACGAGATCCGCCGCTACTGCGAGACCGACGTGATGAACACGTACCTGCTGTGGCTGCGCTTCGAGAAGATGCGCGCGCGGCTCGACGACGAAGCGTACCGGCGCGAGATCGCGCTCGCGCGCGCCACCGTCGCCGCGAGCGACGAGCCGCACTGGGCCGAGTACCTCGCGGCGTGGCCGGAGGAGGCCGAGCCGAGGCGGCCGATGCACGCGCACGGGCGGGCGGTCGTCGAGAACGCGCCCGTCGAGGCGGCGCCTGCCGACGACGTTCCTCCGCTCGACGAAGCCGCCGCTTCGGAAGCGACGGGCGGGGCTGCGACGCCGGCCGACCCGGCGACGATCGCGGTCGTCGAGACGACGACCACGACGACCGAGACCACCGTCTACATCGATTCGCCGAGCATCCGCGCGTAGTCGTCGCGCGTCGCCACGCGCGGGTTCGTCTTGTGCGTGTGGTCGGCCATCGCGCCGTCGATGATCCGCTCGAACATCGACGTCTCGACGCCCATCGCGGCGAGGCCGGCGGGCAGCCCGAGGCGCTGGTTCATCGTGCGGATCGCGTCGGCGACCGCGTCGGCGGGCGAGCCCGATTCGGCGAGCCCCATCGCGTGCGCCATCCGCTCGAGACGACGCTCCTTCACGATCGACGGCGCGCTCGCGTTGAACCTGACGACGGCGGGAAGAAAGACCGCATTCAAGGTGCCGTGGTGCAGCTTCGGATTGGCGCCGCCGAGGCTGTGGCTCAGGCTGTGGACGCAGCCGAGGCCCTTCTGGAACGCCATCGCGCCCTGCATGCTCGCGCTCATCATCGCGAAGCGCGCGTCGCGGTCGCTGCCGTCGCGCGTCGCGCGCTCGATGTGCGACCAGGCGCGCTCGAGGCCGTCGAGCGCGATGCCGTCGGCGGGCGGATTGACCGCCGGCGCCATGAACGTCTCCATGCAGTGCGCGACCGCGTCCATCCCCGTCGCCGCGGTGAGGAGCGGCGGCAGGCCGAGCGTCAGCTCGGGGTCGAGGATCGCGGTCTTCGGTACCAGGTGCCAGCTGTGGAAGCCGAGCTTGCGGCCGTCGTCGACGATGACGATCGCGCCGCGTGCGACCTCGCTGCCCGTGCCCGCGGTGGTCGGGATCGCGATCAGCGGCGCGGCGCGCTCGGTGATCTTCGCGCTGCCGCCTTCGATCGTCGCGTACGTCTTCATCGGCCCGTCGTGCGTCGCCGCGATCGCGACGCCCTTGGCGAGGTCGATGCTCGAGCCGCCGCCGATCGCGACGAGCCCGTCGCAGTTGCCGGCGCGGTAGGCGTCGACGGCGGCGCGCACCGCCTTCTCGGTCGGGTTCGACGGCGTGCCGTCGAAGACCGCGTGCCGCGTCGCGCCGAGCGTCGCGAGCGCGCGGTCGAGCAAGCCCGCGGCGCGAACGCCGGCGTCGGTGACGACGAGCGGACGCGCGATGCGCGCGCGCTCGAGCTCCTGCGGCAGCAGCGCGAGCGCGCCGAAGTCGAGCT
>DASSRF010000247.1:0-5116 GCA_035701945.1 Caldimonas sp.
AACGAGCTCGCAGCGCTGCCGCCGGCGGTCGCGACCGGAGGCGTCGCCGCAGGCGCGGACGGCGGCGATGCGACCGCAGGCGGCGCGGCCGCGTTCGCGTGCGGCGCGGTCGTCGCCGCCGCAGGCGCCGCAGCGAGCGCAGCTTCTGCGCTCTTCAGGCGCTCTTCGAGCGCGCGCAGGCGCGCCTCGTAGTCGGCGCGCAGCGTTGCCAGGTCCTTGCGCAGCGCTGCCACGTCGGCGGCATCGTCGGCGTGTGCAGCCACGGGCAGCAGCAATGCGGCCACGACGGCCGCGCAACTCGATCGCATCGCGAAAGCTCCAGCAGTGACGGGGTCGCGCACTTCGCTCGAGGCGAAGGCGCGGCTCGGCTCAGCGCTGGGCGGCGGGAGGTGCGCGGCTCCGGTACGCGAGCGCGGGCGCGACGTCGCGGACCGGAGCGAAAATGCCGGCGATGGCGACGTCGGCGAGCAGCGGATGGCGCAGCGACGGCGGCTCGGGGAGCGGCGCGGCGCCGCCGATCGCGGCGCCGATCACGCAGAGCTCGCACTGCGCGTGGACGAGCGCGCCGTCGCGCGGGCCGTCCTTGCCGAAGTGCGAGATCGCGTGCGCGTTCGCAGCCGCCTGCGCGAACGCGAACAGCAGGCCGAGCGAGAACAGCCACGACCAACGTCGTCGCGTCGCGCGGGTGCTGCCGAGAGCCATTGCGGGCGATCTTAGCGCCGCGGGTACGCGCGTTGCCGACAGGGACGGCAACGAGATGCAAGAGCCATGGCCGAACTGACCGCCGAGCAGCGCGAAGAGCTGAGAGCGCGCCTCGATCGCCGCGAAGCCGAGCTGCGCGACGAAATTCGCGCCAAGAGCCCCGAGGCCGAGCCGCCGCCGAGCGGCGAGCCGCACAACCAGGTCGAGGACTCCGGCGAGCAGGGCGAAGAGCGCTTCCGCAAGGCGGTCGCGCAGGCCGAGCAGGACCGCGACGTCGAAGAGCTGCGCCAGATCGCAGCGGCGAAGGAGCGGATGGCGCGCGGCGAGTACGGCATCTGCATCGCATGCGGCAGCGAGATCCCGGTCGAGCGCCTGCAGGCGCAGCCCGCAGCCGCGCGCTGCCTGCCGTGCCAGCAGCGCTTCGAGCAGACGCACGACACGGCCGTGCGCATCCCGCCGCTCGCGTGACCCGCGTCTCGATCGATCCGACGCTGCGGCGCGCGTACGACCTGCGCGGCGTCGTCGGCACGAACCTCGGCAGCGACGACGCGCACGGCGTCGGCCGCGCGTTCGCCGAGATCGCGGGCGGCGCCGGCGCGCACCGCATCGCGGTCTCGCGCGACGGCCGCAGCAGCTCGCCTGCGCTCGAAAAAGCGCTGGTGCGCGGCCTCGTCGAAGGCGGCGTGCACGTGCTGCGCATGCCGCTCGGGCCGACGCCGCTCGTCTCGTTCGCGATCGCTCGCCTCGGCCTCGACGGCGGCGTGATGGTGACCGGATCGCACAACCCGGCGAACGAGAACGGCTTCAAGCTGCGCCTCGGCAACGCGCCGTTCGCGGGCGAATCGCTGGCGCGCCTGTGGCAGGTCGAGGGCCGCGCGCGCAACGGCGGCGGCGTCGAGGCGATCGATCCGACCGACGCGTACCTCGACGCGCTCGTCGCCGAGGTCGAAGGTCTCGCGCTGCCGGCGGCGGCGTGGGACAGCGGCAACGGCGCGACCGGCCCGATCGTCGAGCGCCTCGTCGCGCGCCTCGGTGGGCGACAGCGCGCGCTCTTCACCGCCGTCGACGGCCGCTTCCCGAACCACCACCCCGACCCTTCGGTCGCGGCGAACCTGCGCGACGTCGCCGCCGCCGTCGCCGCAGACGGGCTCGACCTCGGCTTCGCGTTCGACGGCGACGGCGACCGCATCGGCGTCGTCGACGGCGAGGGGACGATCGTCTGGGCCGATCAGCTCATGCTGATGCTCGCGCACGACGTCCTCGGCGAACGCCCGGCGAGCGCGATCGTCGCCGACGTCAAGTCGAGCCAGGCGCTGTTCTCCGGAGTCGCCGCGCTCGGCGGCCAAGCGGTGATGTCGCCGTCGGGCTACGTCCACGTCCGCGACGCGATGCTGCGCCACGGCGCGCCGCTCGCCGGCGAGATGAGCGGGCACATCTTCTTCGGCGACCGCTGGCACCACGCCGACGACGCTCTCTACGTGGCGATGCGCGTGCTGCGCGCGCTCGGGCGCAGCGGCCGGACGCTCGCGGCCTTTCGCGCCAGCTTGCCGACCACGTTCGCGACTCCCGAGATCCGTCTGCCGTGCGCCGACGAACGCAAGGATGCCGTCGTCGCCGCAATGCTCGCTTCGCTCTCGGGCTCGCGCGCGCGCGTCGACCGCACCGACGGCGTCCGCGTCGTCGACGACGACGGCTGGTGGCTGCTGCGCGCGTCGGGGACCGAGGCCAAGCTCACGGTGCGCTGCGAAGCGAACGATGCGAGCAGCCTCGCGCGCCTGCGCGAGCGGCTCGCGACGCTGCTTCGCGACGCCGGCGTCGACCCGCGCGAGCTCGCTCGCGATCACGCCGGCCCGGAGGCGTGAGGCGCGTTGCCGGAGCGAAGCAGCTGCATCGCCGAGCGGTAGCCGTCGAGCGTGCCGACGTCGACGTAGGACTCGCCGGCGCGAACGCCGAACGCTGCACCGCCCTGCTCGACGATCCACGCCGTGACGAGCGTGCCGAAGTATTCGTCGGGGCTCGGCCGCGATCGCCAGAAGCGATGCAGCGCGTGGAAGACGCGGCCGGGCATCTTGAACGCACCCCACACCCAGTGCGAGCGAGCGTGCTCCGACTTGACCTGGATCTCGACGACGCGCCCGGCGGCATCGCAGACCACCGCGTCGAAGAAGCGCGGCTCCGAGACCGGAAACAGGAGGAACGAGAGCGCGTCGTCGCGGAGCGCGAGGAACGCGTCCTCGGGAAACCAGATCGTATCGGGCAGGCCGACGAGCACCGGCTCGGCGTCGTCGGCGATCACCGGCGCGGCGCGGAAGATCGCGTCGCACAGGCCGGTCGCGCGCGGCTGCACGACGTACGCGATGTCGACCTGCGGAACGTCGCGGCGCCCGTAGTACTCGACGATGTCGGCCTTGCCCGGCGAGATCACGAAGCAGATCTTGTCGGCGCCGCCGGCGACCATCCGCTCGACGAGGTACTCGCTCACCGCCTTCGGCCGCTCGCCCGGAGGCTCGTCGCGGCCGCCGACGGGAAGCAGCTCCTTCGAGAACGCGAGGGGCTGGATCCTCGTGCCGTTGCCCGCAGCCGGAATCACGCCCCACATGCCAAGCCCCGGTCGCCGCCGATTCCCCGGCGTCGGCAACCGGCGCTCCCGACGCCGAGCCCGGCAAGGAGCGCGACGAGCTCGTCGGCGCGGCGCGCCGACGTGTGCTGCGCGAGGACCCGCTCGCGCGCCGCGGCGCCGATCGCGGCGAGCGCTCGCTCGTCGAGGTCGAGCGCGGCGAGGACGTCGTCGGTGTCGCGCGCGATCAGGATCTCGCGGCCGGGCTCGAAGAATTCGTCGATGCCGTCCCAGTCGTCGCTCACGATCGGCGCACCGCACGCGGCCGCCTCGAACAGCCGCCCCGACGGGCAGCGGCCGAGCGCCGCCATGTCGCGCCGCGTGACGTTGAGCGTGAGCCGCGTCGACGCGAAGAACGCGGGATGGTCGGCCGGCGGCAGGTGGGCGACGAAGTAGATGTTCGACGTCCAAGGGAAGCCCTGCGGGTAGCCCGATCCGCCGAGGACGAAGCGCAGTGCCGGACGCAGGCGCGCAGGCGCGATGAAGAGCGCGTCGAGCCGCGCCTGCCGGTCGGCGGCGTACGTGCCGAGGTACGAGAGGTCGCCGGCGAACGACGCGGCGCGCGCGCCCGGAGCGTGCCGCGCCGGATCGACGTGGCCGTAGAGCGGCGCGACGCGCGGCGCGCCGAGCACCGTCCGCAGCTGAGCGAGCGCGTCGCCGCCGGTGTAGCTGAGCACGAGGTCGAAGTCGGCGAGGCCGCGCTCGGGAAGGTACGCCGGCCGCTCGCCGGCGCCGACGCGGGCCAGCGTCACGGGAGTGTCGAGGTCGTAGAAGACGGTCGCGCCGGCCGCGTTCTCGAGCATCAGCTCGGCCGCGGTCGCGCCGTCGGCGCAGTACGACGTGACGATCGCGACGTCGGCCTCGGCGATCGCACGCACCGCCTTCGGCGCGACCGCGTCCCAGTCGGGATAGAGGACGAGCTCGGCGCCGTCGTCGAGCCGGTGCAGGTCGCGCGTCGACGCGTAGTACGGGACGTCGCGCTCGAAGAACGTGACGCGGTGGCCGGCGGCGACGAGCGCGCGGATCAGGCCGCGCCAGAGCGTCGCGTGGCCGTTGCCCCACGAGGAGCTGACGGTGAGCCCGAAGACGACGAACTGCATGGCGCGGCGCCGCGCGGCACTGCGCGGGATGCGTTGCGGCGGCAAGTTTCGTGCGCGCGCGGAAGAGTGCAAGTTCCCCGACGAGATCCTTCGCTGCGCTCAGGATGACGCCGCATCGCGCCGCGGCGCGATGCCGCGGCGCGAGGTCACTTGCCCGTCCAGCGCGGCGGGCGCTTCTCGACGAACGCGCGCACCCCTTCGCGGAAGTCGGCGCTGCCGTACGTCTTCGCGACCAGGTCGTCGCCGTCGGGAAGCGCGCGCGCGTCCTGGATCCGGCGGATCGCTTCCTTGGTCACCATGAGGGTGATCGGCGCGTGCGACGCGACCTGCTCGGCGAGCTCGCGAACGCGCGCCGCGATGCGATCAGCGGCGACGATCTCGTGGACGAAGCCGGCAGCGAGCGCCTCGTCGGCCGAGAGCAGCCGCGCGGTGAAGATCAGCTCCTTCAGCCGCGACTGCCCGATCAGGTCGACGTAGCGCGCGTACGCGCGCATCGACAGGCAGTTGCCGAGCGTGCGCGCGATCGGCGCGCCGAAGCGCGCGTCGGGAGTCGCGAGGCGAACGTCGCACGCCGCGGCGATGCCGAAGCCGCCGCCGACCGCGAAGCCTTCGATCTGCGCGACGACCGGCTTGGCGACGCGTGCGACGCGGTCGACGAACTCGCCGACGTCGCGCTCGTAGCGCAGGCCGTCGTCGC
>DASSRF010000248.1:0-2640 GCA_035701945.1 Caldimonas sp.
TGCAGACCGGGGCCGAGATCTCGGAAGCGCACATCAGCGAGCGCATCCACGCGCGCGCCGAGGCCAAGCGCGCGCGCAAGTTCGCCGAAGCCGACGCGATCCGCGACGAGCTCGCCAGGCTCGGCATCGTCCTCAAGGACACCGCTCAAGGCACGACCTGGGTGAAAGGCTGATCCGTTGGCGACCGCTGCGACCGCCGCCGCACCGACGCTCGTCGCCGACTTCTGGGACGACGCGTGCAGACATCTCGTCAAGCGCGACCGCGTCATGAAGAAGCTCATCCCGCGCTTCTCCGACGGCCAGCTCGAAAGCCGCGGCGACGCCTTCACGACGCTCGCGCGCTCAATCGTCGGCCAGCAGATCTCGGTGAAGGCGGCGCAGTCGGTGTGGGACCGCCTGATCGCGCTGACGTCGGGGCCGTCGAGCAAGCTGTCGCCGAAGGCCGTCCTCGACCTCGACGCGCCGCAGATCCGCGCCGCGGGCCTGTCGGCGCGCAAGGTCGAGTACCTGTGCGACCTCGCCGAGCACTTCCGCTCGGGCGCGGTGAGGCCGTCGCGCTGGCAGGACATGGACGACGAGGCGATCATCGAGGAGCTCGTCGGCATCCGCGGCATCGGGCGCTGGACCGCGGAGATGTTCCTCATCTTCCATCTCCTGAGGCCGAACGTCCTGCCGCTCGACGACGTCGGCCTGATCAAGGGAATCAGCGTCAACTACTTCAGCGGCGAGCCGGTCTCGCGCGCCGAGGCGCGCGAGGTCGGCGACGCCTGGTCGCCGTACCGCTCGGTCGCCACTTGGTACATTTGGCGCAGCCTCGATCCGATGCCGGTCAGCTACTGAGATCATGAAGCGACACTTCCTCGATTTCGAGCAGCCCGTCGCCGAGCTGGAGGCGAAGATCGAGGAGCTGCGCTACGTGCAGAACGAGTCGGCGGTCGACATCTCGGAGGAGATCGACCGGCTCAGCAAGAAGAGCCTGCTCCTCACCAAGGACATCTACTCGGGCCTGACGCCGTGGCAGGTGACGCAGATCGCGCGCCATCCGCAGCGCCCGTACACGCTCGACTACATCGGCGAGATCTTCACCGACTTCCAGGAGCTGCACGGCGACCGCGCCTTCGCCGACGACCAGTCGATCGTCGGCGGGCTGGCGCGCTTCAACGGCCAGGCGTGCGTCGTCTTCGGCCACCAGAAGGGCCGCGACACGAAGGAGCGCGCGGCGCGCAACTTCGGAATGTCGCGTCCCGAGGGATATCGCAAGGCGCTGCGGCTGATGAAGGTCGCCGAGAAGTTCGGCCTGCCGGTCTTCGCGTTCGTCGACACCCCGGGCGCGTATCCCGGCATCGGCGCCGAGGAGCGCGGCCAGTCCGAGGCGATCGGCCGCAACATCTTCGAGATGGCGCGGCTCGAGGTGCCGATCGTCGTCACGATCATCGGCGAGGGCGGCTCGGGCGGCGCGCTCGCGATCAGCGTCGGCGACCAGATCCTGATGCTGCAGTACTCGATCTACTCGGTGATCTCTCCCGAGGGCTGCGCGTCGATCCTGTGGAAGACCGCCGAGCGCGCGCCCGAGGCCGCCGAGCAGCTCGGCATCACCGCGCACCGGCTGAAGGCGCTCGGGCTCGTCGACAAGATCGTCAACGAGCCGGTCGGCGGCGCGCACCGCGACCCGAAGCAGATGGCGGCGTTCCTCAAGCGCGCGCTCAACGACGCGATGCGCCAGGTGAGCGACCTGCCCACGCGCGAGCTGATGCAGCGCCGCCACGAGCGGCTGCAGTCCTACGGCCGGTTCAGCGACACGACCGAGCGCTGACGCGCGCGCCGCGCGCGCGCGCGCCGTCGCCGTCGCCTACAGCGGCGGCCGCGATTCGACCGCGCTCCTGCACGCGACGCTCGCTGCCGCCGCGCCGCTCGGCGTCGCGGTGCTCGCGCTCCACGTCCACCATGGCCTCAGCGCCCACGCCGACGACTGGCTTCGCCACTGCGAAGCGACGTGCCGGCGCTGGTCGCGTCGCGGCGCCGCGCTGGCGTTCGCGGCGTCGCGCGTCCAGGGCGCGCCCGGCGCCGGCGACAGCGTCGAGGCGTGGGCGCGCAAGGCCCGCTACGGCGCGTTGCGCATGCTTGCGCTCGAACATGGCGTCGATCTCGTCCTGCTCGGCCACCATCGTCGCGACCAGGCCGAGACGTTCCTGCTGCAGGCGCTGCGCGGCGGCGGCGTCGCCGGGCTGGCCGCGATGCCGAAGATCGCGCGCAGCGACGGCATCACCTGGATGCGGCCGTGGCTGGCGACGCCGCGCGAAGCGATCGAGGCATACGCGCGGCGACATCGGCTGCGCTGGATCGACGACGACAGCAACGACGACGCGCGCTTCGCGCGCAACCGGCTGCGCCTGCACGTCTGGCCGGCGCTCGTCGATTCGTTCGCCGATGCCGAAGCGGCGCTCGCGGCGGCGGCCGACCGCGCTGGCGAAGCGGCAGCGCTCCTCGCCGACGTCGGCGCTGCCGACGCTGCGAGCATCGCCGGCGACGACGGCCTCGACCTCGCGCGCTGGCGCGCGCTGTCGCCGCCGCGCCGGCGACAGGCGCTCGTCGAGTGGCTGCGGCGTGAGCTCGCGAGCGCGCCGCCCGCGAGCCTCGTCG
>DASSRF010000249.1:0-4446 GCA_035701945.1 Caldimonas sp.
GGTCGCTCCAGGCGATCGCGGCAGCTGACGAAGCGGGTGAGATCAAGAGGGAGACGGCGCGCCGGGCACGCGGCGTCGACGACGCCTCGTGGATAATCGATTCTACAAATCGGCGCCGCGCGGATCGTCCTTCGCGGCGCCGTTCACGTCGGCACGTGCCGCTCTCGCGCGCCGGCGCCGCACCGCACCCCGCCCGTCGCGGGTGCGATTCCGGGTTCAGTGGACGAATGGGTCGAGCCGCACGCCGACAACAGACACGCTCGATCCGTCGTCGACGGGCGCGCGCGCCTCGCTGGATCGCCGCACCCGTCGCGGCATGCGCGTTCGCGGCGACCGCGCAGCCGTCGCGGCCGGCGGACGCACCACCTGCTGCAGCGCCACCCGCTGCTGCCGCTTCGGCCCCGGCCGGCGCTGCTTCGACTCCGCCGATCACGCTCAGGATGTCGGAGACACTGCAGCCGCCGCCGCGCGGCGAGGCCGCGCGCCAGCTGCCGATCATCCTGCGTGCGCGCGAGCTGCGCGGCCGCCCCGACATCGACGCGAGCGCCGAAGGGGACGTCGAGTTCCGGCGCGGCAACACGGTGCTGCGCGCCGACAAGCTGACGTACGAGGAAGCCGAGGACCTCGCACGCGCGACCGGCCATGTCGTCATCGCGCGCGACGGCAACGTCTTCACCGGCCCCGAGCTGCAGCTCAAGATCGAGCGCTTCGAAGGCTTCTTCCGGATGCCGACGTACCGTTTCGCGCGCACCGGCGCCGGCGGCAGCGCGCAGCTGATCGAGTTCATCGACGAGCAGCGCGCCGTCGCGACGAACGCCAACTACTCGAGCTGCAGCGTCTACGACGACGCCGGCGAGCCGGTGTGGATCCTGAAGGCGCGCGAGATCCGCATCGACCACGAGGCGAACGAGGGCGTCGCCAAGGACGCGGTGCTGCGCTTCTACGGCGTCCCGATCCTGGCGTCGCCGACGCTGAGCTTCCCGCTCAGCGAGGAGCGCAAGTCGGGCTTCCTGCCGCCGAGCTTCAGCATCGACAGCAGCAGCGGCTTCCAGGCCGCCATCCCGTACTACTGGAACATCGCGCCGAACCGCGACGCGACCTTCACGATGCAGGAGAGCCTGCGCCGCGGGCCGTCGCTCGAGACCGAGTTCCGCTATCTCGAGCCGTCGTTCTTCGGCGCCGTCGACTTCAAGATCCTGCCCCGAGACAAGGTCGCCGAGCGCTCGCGCTATGCCTTGCGCGCCGACCACGAAGGCGAGCTGCCGTTGAACGCCTACGCGCAGCTGCGGCTGATGCGCGTCTCCGACGACGACTACTGGAAGGACTTCGCCGGCGAGATCAAGTCGCTGACGCCGCGCCTGCTGCAGACCGACCTGCTCGTGACGCGGCCGTTCGGCGACTGGTCGGCGTACGCGCGCGCGCTGCGCTGGCAGGTGCTGCAGACCGACGACCCGACGACGCGGATCGACTCGCCGTACGAGCGCGTGCCGCAGGTCGGAGCGCGCTACGCCGCGCCGTGGCGCGGCGGCTTCGACGTCGCGCTCGAGACCGAGATCAACCGCTTCGCCAACCCCGACGACCGCTTCGTCGGCGACCGCCAGACCGGCGTGCGCACGCACGCGATCGGCAGCATCGCGCGGCCGTTCGGCGCGCCCGGCTGGTCGCTTACGCCGAAGGTCTCGTTCAACGCGGCGACGTATTCGCTCGACCTGCCGCTCGCCGACGGTTCGAAGAGCGCGTCGCGCGTGATCCCGACCTTCAGCGTCGACAACGCGTGGACCTTCGAGCGCGACGCTCACTTCTTCGACCGCGCGGTGCGGCAGACGCTCGAGCCGCGGCTCTTCTACGTCAACACGCCGTTCCATCGCCAGGCCGACCTGCCGAACTTCGACTCTTCGCCGAAGGACTTCAACTTCGATTCGATCTTCACCGAGAACGACTTCTCCGGCGTCGACCGCGTCTCCGACGGCAACCAGCTGACCGCGGGCGTGGTGTCGCGCGTCCTCGACCCGGACACCGGGGTCGAGGCGCTGCGCGTCGGCATGGCGCAGCGCTACCGCTTCCGCGACCAGCAGGTCACGCCCGAGGGCGTCCCGCAGACCAAGCACTTCTCCGACTTCCTCGTCTTCGGCTCGACGAGCCTGGTGCCGCGCTGGCTGTTCGACACCGGAGTGCAGTACAACCCGGACACCGCCCGGATCGAGCGCTCGCTCGTCAGCGCCCGCTATTCGCCGGGGCCGTTTCGCACCATCGGCGCGACCTACCGGCTGACGCGCGGCCTCTCGGAGCAGGTCGCGCTCGGCTGGCAGTGGCCCGTCTACGGGCCGGCGCGCGGCGACGCCGGCGCGAGCACGTCGAAGAGCGGCTGCAGCGGCACGCTCTACAGCGTCGGCCACCTCAACTACAGCACCCGCGACAGCCGCCTCACCGACGGCATCCTCGGCTTCGAGTACGACGCCGGCTGCTGGATCGGCCGCATCGTCGTCGAGCGGCTGTCGACCGGTCGCAGCGAGCAAACGACGCGCCTCCTCCTGCAGCTGGAACTCGTCGGCCTGTCGAGGATCGGAACGAGTCCGCTGCGGGTCCTGAAGGACAATGTGCCCGGCTATCAGCTGCTGCGCGAGGAACGCACCGCGGCCCCCCCGTATACCCCGTATGACTGACTTGCCCACCTTCGTTCGGCGCGCGCTCGCCGTCGCTGCGCTCGTCGTCGCCGCGTTGCCCGCGGCGGCGCAGCGCGGCGACTACATCGTCGCCGTCGTCAACCAGGAGCTCGTCACCGCGAGCGAGGTGGCGCAGCGGCTCGCCCGCATCCGCGAGGAGGCGGCGCGCAACCGCACGCCGCTGCCGCCGGCGCCGGTCTTGCGCAAGCAGGTGCTCGACTCGCTCGTCGACGAGCGCGTCCTCGTCACCAACGCGCGCGAAAGCGGCGCCCGCGTCGACGACCCCGAGCTCGACCGCGCCGTCGCCAACGTCGCGCAGCAGAACCAGATGACGATGGCGCAGCTGCGCGAGCGGCTGAAGCAGGAGGGCATCAGCTACGCCAAGTTCCGCGACAACCTGCGCGACCAGATCCTGGTCGAACGGGTGCGCGAGCGCGAGGTCGTCAGCCGCATCCGCATCACCGACGCCGAGATCGACGAGCTGATCGAGAAGCGGCGCAAGGCCGCCGGCATCGCGACCGAGATCGACGTCGCGCAGATCCTCGTCTCGGTGCCGGAGGGCGCGTCCGATGCGGTCGTCGCCGAGCGGCGCGCGCGCGCCGAGGCGGCGCTGAAGCGGGTCCAGGGGGGCGAGGACTTCGCCGCGGTCGCGCGCGAGGTCTCCGAGGACGCCAACCGCGCGCAGGGCGGCGAGATCGGCCTGCGCGTCACCGACCGGCTGCCCGACCTCTTCCTGCGCGCGGTCGAGCGGCTCAAGCCCGGCGAGGTCGCCCCCGACATCCTGAAGAGCGGTGCCGGCTTTCACATCGTCAAGCTCGTCGAGCGCAAGGACTCGTCGAGCTTCACGATCGACCAGTCGCGGGTGCGCCACATCCTCCTCAGGCCCTCGCCCGAGCTCAGCCCCGAGGCGGCGGCGCGCCGGTTGCTGCAGTTCAAGGCCGACATCGAGGCCGGAAGAAAGACGTTCGAGCAGCTCGCGCGCGAAAACTCGGAGGACGGCAGCGCCGCGCAGGGCGGCGACCTCGGCTGGGCATCGCCGGGATCGTTCGTTCCCGAGTTCGAGGAGGCGATCGCCAAGCTGCCGATCGGCGGCCTCTCCGATCCGGTGACGACGCGCTTCGGCATCCACCTCGTGCAGGTCGTCGACCGCCGCAAGATCACGCTCGACAACCGGCAGTTGCGCGAGCAGGCGAGGAACATCCTGCGCGAGCAGAAGTTCGAGGAAGCGTTCGCCGAATGGCTGCGCGACCTGCGCGGCCGCTCGTACATCGAGTACCGCGAGCCGCCGCAGTAGCCGACACCAGGCCGTGGGCACCGCGAGGAAGCGCTTCGGCCAGCACTTCCTCGTCGACCCGGCGGTCGTCGAGCGGATCGTTCGCGAGATCGATCCGCGTCCGGGCGAGGCGCTGGTCGAGATCGGCCCGGGGCGCGAAGCGCTGACGGCGCCGCTCCTCGAGCGCGCCGGCGCGCTGACCGTGATCGAGATCGACCGCGACCTCGCCGCGCGTCTGCGCCGCAGGCCCGGTCTCGCGGTCATCGAAGGGGACGTCCTCACGGTCGATTTCGCCGCACTCGCCGACGCCGCCGGCGCCACGCTGCGCATCGTCGGCAACCTGCCGTACAACATCTCGACGCCGATCCTCTTCCACCTGCTCGGCGCCGCCGGCGCGGTGCGCGACCAGCACGTGATGCTGCAAAAGGAGGTCGTCGACCGGATCGCCGCGCAGCCGGCGAGCAAGGACTACGGCAGGCTGACGGTGATGCTGCAGTGGCGCTACGCGAT
>DASSRF010000250.1:0-2511 GCA_035701945.1 Caldimonas sp.
AGGCCTACGCCCGGCACACGCAGCTGCGCTCGGCCGTCGTCTTCGGCGGCATCGACATGAAGCCCCAGACCGAGGAGCTGCGGCGCGGCGTCGAGGTGCTCATCGCCACGCCGGGGCGCCTGCTCGACCACATCGAGGCGAAGAACTGCGTCCTCAACCAGGTCGAGTACGTCGTCCTCGACGAGGCCGACCGCATGCTCGACATCGGCTTCCTGCCCGACCTGCAGCGCATCCTCTCGTACCTGCCCAAGCAACGGCAGACGCTGCTCTTCTCGGCGACGTTCTCGCCCGAGATCAAGCGGCTCGCCGAGAGCTACCTGCAGGACCCGGTCCTGGTCGAGGTCGCCCGGCCGAACGCGACGGCGTCGAACATCGAGCAGCACTTCTACAGCGTCTCGTCCGACGACAAGCGGCGCGCGGTCCTGAAGCTGCTGAAGGAGCGGCAGATCGCGCAGGCGCTCGTCTTCGTCAACTCGAAGCTCGGCTGCGCCCGCCTCGCGCGCGCGTTCGAGCGCGACGGCCTGCGCACCAACGCGCTGCACGGCGACAAGTCGCAGGACGAGCGGCTGAAGGCGCTCGACGCGTTCAAGAAGGGCGACGTCGACGTCCTCGTCGCGACCGACGTCGCCGCGCGCGGCCTCGACATCGTCGACCTGCCCGCGGTCTTCAACTTCGACGTCCCGTTCAACGCCGAGGACTACGTGCACCGGATCGGCCGCACCGCGCGCGCCGGCGCGTCGGGGCTCGCGATCACGCTCGTCGCGCGCGAGGACGCGCGCAACGTTGCGGACATCGAGAAGCTGCTCGGCAGGAAGTTCGAGATCGAGCCGCTCGAGCTCGACGAGGAGCGCCGGCCGCCCGTGCGCGACCGCGTCCGCCGCGACGACGACCGCGAGAGCGGCGACATCCGCGCTGCGCGCGCGTCGCGCGAGGCGCGCTTCGCGCCGCGGCCGTCGCGCGAGTCGGTGCGCAACGACGATCCGTTCTTCGATCGTCCGTACGAGCCTTCGCCGGCCGCCGGCGAGGCGGCGTGGGAGAAGCGGCCCGCGCCGGCTGCGCGCGTCTCGCCCAACATCAAGACGAAGAAGAAGGTCGCCGCGCTCTTCGGCGCCAAGGCCGCGGAGCCGGCGGAAAGCTGATCGCGCGTCAGCGCGCGAGCCAGGCGAACACCGCGGGAACGTCGGTGGCGATGCCGCCGGGCTCGGCACGCCAGCGCGCGACGGGCGCGCTTCGCGTCGACTCGCTCGCGAGCGTCAGGCCGGCGCTCACCGACAGCACCGTCGTGGGCTGCAGCTGCGCGACGAGCGCAGCGAGCAGCGCCGGGTTGCGGTACGGCGTCTCGATCGCGACCTGCGTCTGCGCGAGGCGGCGCGACACCGCCTCGAGCTCGCGGATGCGCTCGTTGCGCTCGCTGGCGTCGACCGGCAGGTAGCCGACGAACGCGAAGCTCTGCCCGTTCAGCCCGCTCGCGGCGACCGCGAGCGCGATCGAGCTCGCGCCCGGCAGCGCGACGACGCGCAGTTTCGCCGCGTGCGCGGCGGCGACGAGCGCGGCGCCGGGATCGGCGAGCGCGGGCAGTCCCGCTTCGCAGACGAGGCCGACGTCGTCTCCGGCGAGCGCCGGTGCGAGGAGCGGAGCGAGATCGGCAGGCGACGCGATCGCGCGGCCCTTCGGTGGCCGCGGCAGCTCGACGATCGCGAGCGCCTGCAGCGGCCGGGCAAGCGGGCAGACGGCGTCGACGCGCTTGAGGAACGCGCGCGTCGTCTTCGCGTTCTCGCACACCCAGTGGCCGAGCCGCGCCGCGACGCGCAGCGTGCCGAGCGGGAGGCGGTCGGCGAGGTCGACCGAAGCCTCGCCGGTGCCGACGTCGAGCGCATTCGGAACGAGAAAGAGCGTTCCGCTCACCGGGCGTCGACGCGTGTGCCGGCGAGCGGGTCGACGCCGGCGCGGCGCAGCAGCTCGCAGGTGCGGATCAGCGGCAGCCCGACGAGCGCGGTCGGGTCGTCGCTGCCGACGCTCTCGACGAGCGCGATCCCGAGCGTCTCGATCTTGGCGCTGCCGGCGCAGTCGTACGGCGTCTCGGCGCGAAGGTAGTGCTCGATCTCGTCGTCGCCGAGATCGCGCATCCTGACCGCAACCGGCACCAGCGCCGATTCGCGAAAGCGCGTCGCGGCGCAGACCACCGCGACAGCGGTCTGGAAGACGACGGTGCGCCCGCGCATCGCGCGCAGCTGCGCCGTCGCGCGTTCGTGGTCGCCCGGCTTGCCGACGCCGCGGCCGTCGAGCTCGGCGACCTGGTCGGAGCCGATGACGACCGCGTCGGGGTGGCGCGCCGCGACCGCTTCGGCCTTCGCGAGCGCGAGCCGCGCCGCCGTCTGCGCCGGCGTCTCGGCCGCGCGCGGCTGCTCGTCGACGCCCGGTGCCTCGACGTCGAACGGCAGGCGCAGCCGCGCCAGCAGCTCGCGCCGGTAGGGTGACGTCGACGCGAGGAGCAGCGGGCGCATGGGCATG
>DASSRF010000251.1:0-5448 GCA_035701945.1 Caldimonas sp.
GCGTCGCAGCGCAGCGCAACGCTAGCTCGCGCGCCGCGGCGCGTGCGAACGGTTTCGTTACACGCAATCGCTTGCAACCTCGCTGCTTCGTACGAGTCGCGCGCGGCTACGATCCTTCCGCCCGCACTCCGCCGTGCGGACAGGAGTTCCGTCATGGACGTGTCGGTGCGACGCCAGCTCGTCGCAGCGCTGGCTGCGAGCCTCGCCGCTTGCGGCGGCGGCCCCGACACGACCGCGCTGTCGGACAGCAAGGTGATCGACTCGTCGAACTCGCCGCAGCTGCCGCCGCCGGCCAAGACGCCGGCACCGCCGCCGGCGCCGGCGCCGCCTGCACCGCCACCGGGTCCCAACGATCCGATCGTCACCTCGTACTCGGCGGCCGCTTCCGGAGTGACGCCTTCGCTCGACGGCGGCAGCATCGCGCACGGCGGCGACGGCGCGCTCTGGTTCAGCGGCGGCTTCGTTCCCAACCAGATCGGCCGCATGTCGAGCGCCGGCGTCGTCAGCTATCCGGTGCTTCGCGCCGCCGGCTTGATGTCGCTCAACCTCGGCCCGCTGACGCGCGGCCCCGATGGCAACGTCTGGTTCTGCGATCCGCTCGCCGGCATCACGCTCGCGGGCACGGTCGGCATGGTCGACGTGACGACCAGCGTGGCGACGGAGTTTCCGACGCCGCTCATGAAGACGACGATCCAGATTCGCGAGAAGACGTCGCAGGATCAGTCGTGCGAGACCGCCACCGCGGTCTGCACGCCGGTGCCGACCGGAACCTGCGTCGCGCGCGCGCCGACGCCGGGCACGCCGGCGTCGGGGCCGATCCCTGCCGTTCCGCCCGATCCGGGCAGCACGTGCCGCACCGTCACGACCGGCCCGACGCTCGTCGCTGCGTGCACGCCGATCGCGCCGGTCGCCGGCAACAACTACACGACGACGACGTGCCCGACGACGACGGTCGGCCCGAACAGCGTCGACACGTGCACGCTGACGCCGCCCGACGCGACCAACAACTTCGTTCGCACCGTCTGCACCGGCATCACGCCGGGCTCGCAGGCGTACTCGATCGTCGCCGGACCCGACGGCAACCTCTGGTTCACCGAGTACACGGGGATGCGCATCGGCGTCTTCAACGTGACCACGAAGATGGCGACCGAGTTCGGGCCGCTGCAGTCGCCCGCGACGTCGATCACCGCCGGACCCGACGGCAACGTCTGGTTCGCCGAGCGCTCGGTCGACGGTCTGAGCACGCTGATCGGCAACGTCACTCCGGCGGGGGTGATCACCGAGTTCAAGGCGACGCCCGTCGTCGGTTCGATCCGGGCGATGAGCCCTGGCGCCGACGGCAACGTCTGGTTCGTCAAGGACGGCCAGGGCGGACCGGCGGTCGGCAAGATCGATCCGGCGAGCGGCGCAGTGACGCTCTATTCCAGCGGCCTCAACGGTGCGTTCACGCTGTTCGGCGGGATGACGCTCGGCGGCGACGGCAACGTCTGGTTCACGAGCTACTTCGACGGCCTGATCGGCCGCGTCACCCCGGCAGGCACGATCACCGAGTACGCCGCCGTCGCGCCGAACACGCAGCTGAACGCGATCACCGCCGGGCCGCAGATCGCCGGCGCGAACACGCTCTGGGTCACCGACCCGACGAACAAGTCGATCGCCAAGCTGACGCTGCGCTAGGCGGCAGCGCGCTGCGCGGCTAGAAGCTGCGCTTGACGTAGACGCCGAGCGTCCCCTTGCGCAGCCGCATCACGACGCTGTCGTCGCCGCTGAGACGAACGCCGACGCCGCCGCTGAAGAACACCTGCGACTGCGCCGGCTTCCATTCGATGCCGACCTTGCTGACCGACGTCGTCGCGGCTTCGTTCGTCGTCGCGAGCGCGCGGCTGGCGAGGTTGCTGGCCGACGCCGGCGACGCCGAGATGCTGCGCAATTCGAGCGAAAGGGCCGGCAACGTCAGCGACGTCGGCTCGGAGCGCGTCTCCGTCGGCCTGAGGGCTGTCGTGCGCGGCTCGAAGCGCATGCCGACGTCGAACGCGCCGCGCGACAGCGACATCCGATAGCCGTCGGCCTCGACCGTGGCGCCGGCGCGCCAGCGCGGCGCCGGAGCTGCGGTGTGCGCGGCGGGCTCGAGGTCCGCGGCGGCGGCCGCAGGCGCGCCGGCCGCCGCCGAGTCGTCCGCGAACGACGGCCCGGCGGCGGCGATCGTGCCGAGCAGCAGGGTGGCGATGACGCGGGCGGAGTGCATTCGATTCGAGGCTGAGATCTGCCGACGCAACGCTAGCCGAGGCGGCAACGCCGACCGATCGGTCGCTGCCGAATCTCGCCGTGGGCGCCTTCCGGCCATCTTCGTAGGAGCGGGCCGACTCCGGGTAACCGGATGTCCGTGTTCGGGGCCGGCCGTGGCGTAGCAGCATCCCTCAAGCGCGGGGAGCTGGCGACCAACGGTCGCCGCGATGGGCACATCGCGTGCTCCACCCTGTCGATGGAAACACGATCGCTTGCAACCGACGCCTGGGAAGCGCACGACCGCGAGCTCGAGCGCCGCCTGGTCGACGCCGCCGAGGAACTGCTCGTGCACCGCGCGGCGCGATCGGCGCTGATTCCGATGCCCGGACGCCTGCCCGTGCGCTGCATCGCCATCGGCGACCTCGAGCGCATCCGCGCGATGGTGCGCTGGGAGGACGTCTCGGTCTGAGGACGTCTCCGACTGCGAGCAGCCGGCGGGTCAGTGGCGGGCGAAGAACCGCCAGATCTCGGCGCTGGCGTCGAGCGCATCCGAAGGCGGGTCGAGGAAGCGCGCGAGCCGATCGCCGCCCGGCCACGAGTGGCCGCCGCCCTCGATCGCGACCAGCTCGACCTCGGCGCCTTCGCTGCAATCGAGGTAGCGCGTCCGCGAGACGGCGCCGTGCCTGGCTGCGACCGGAGCGTCCGCGCAGCGGTTGTTGGCGCGCCAGAACTCGATCGCGGCCGCGACGCTCCTGACCTCGTGGACCGCGAGCGCGCGTGCGCCGGGGCCGCCTTCGAACGGCAGGTTGCGATCGGCGGTGCCGTGGATGACGAGGACGGGGACCGGCCTGGTCGGCCGACACTCGCTCGCCGCCATCGTCATCTCGCCTGCGACCGCGGCGATGGCGGCGATGCGGCCGGCAAGCGTGCACGCGACCCGGTACGCCACCATGCCGCCGTTCGAGATGCCGGTCGCGTAGACGCGCCTCGGGTCGACGGCGACGACGCCAGGCAGGTCGTCGAGAAGCGCGGCGACGAACGCAGTCTCGTCGACCTCGTGGTGCATCGCCCAGCCGCAGCACGTCCCGGCGTTCCACGTCCTCAGCTTGCCGGCGATCCCGCCCGAGCCCTGCGGATAGACGGCGACGAAGCCCTCGGCGGCACCGAGCGCGCTCATTCGCGACTGCGTCCGCACCGACGCCGCGTTGCCACCGCCGCCGTGGAAGACCACGACGACCGGCCAGCCGCGCTGCGGCGGCGCGCCCGCCGGCACGTCGACGTCGTAGCTGCGCTCCTGCTTGCCGACGACCGGCGTTCGCTCGACCGTCGCCGCCGCCGCGGCGGTCGCGCAGGCGACGAGCGCTGCGCAGGCGATGCGGGCGATCGACGCGATCATTCGAGCGTCATCAAGGTCGCGTTTCCGCCCGCCGCCGCGGTGTTGATGCTCACCGCGCGCTCGACGACGAGCCGCTCGAGCGGCAGCGCGGTGTCGCCGGGCCGCCGTCCTTCGACGCCGACGATCGGCCCGGAGCGCGCGGCGACGACGCGCAGCACTTCGAGCAGCTCGCCGGCGCTGCCGTGGTGGAGGACGGCGTCGAAGCGGACGTCGGCTGCGCTCCAGTCGGCGACGACGTCGATCCGATCGCGCACCGCGCCGGGCAGCCGCTCGCGAAGCGGCGCCGCCGGCGCCGGCCAGACCGCGCGGCTGCCGACCGCGAGCACCGCGGCGAGCTGGGCGAGGCGGTCGCGCTCGGCGTCGGCCAGGCAGAGGACGGCGTCGCGCGGATGCAGCGAATAGACGTTGCGCTCGCCGGTCGGCCCGGCGAGGACGGCGGCGGCGCCGACGCGCGCCTGCGCCGCGAAGCGCACGCAGACGTCGGCGAGCGCGCGGTCGCCCACGACCTCGGCCCAGCCGTGGAGCGCACCGAGCGGAGCCGACGTCGTTCCCGCCGTCGCGGCCTCGATCTCGCCGCTCGCCGCGAGCGCGCGTGCCATCGCGTCGGCGGGCGGTCGGGCGAGCAGGCGAAGCAGATAGAGCGGGCCGCCGGCCTTCGGCCCGGTGCCCGACAGCCCTTCGCCGCCGAACGGCTGCACGCCGACGACCGCGCCGACCATGTTGCGGTTGACGTAGACGTTGCCGGCGCGCCCCGCGGCGACGACCGCCGCGATCGTCTCGTCGATCCGCGACTGCACGCCGAGCGTCAGGCCGTAGCCGGTCGCGTTGATCTGCGCGATCGTCGCCGCGAGGTCGCGGCGGCGGAAGCGGACGACGTGCAGCACCGGACCGAAGATCTCGCGCTCGAGCTCGCCGATGCGATCGAGCTCGATCAGCGTCGGCAGGACGAACGTGCCGCGCGCGAGCGCGTCGCTCGTCGCGCTCGCAGCACGGAAGACGCGGTGGCCGCGTGCGCGCATCGCCTCGACGTGCGCCTCGATCGCGTCGCGCGCTTCGGCGTCGATCACCGGGCCGACGTCGACGGCGAGCCGCTCGGCGCGGCCGACCCGGCTCTCCATCATCGCGCCCTGCAGCATCTCGACGACGCGGTCGGCGCCGTCTTCCTGCACGCACAGCACGCGCAGCGCCGAGCAGCGCTGGCCGGCGCTGTCGAACGCCGACGTCATCGCGTCATTGACGACCTGCTCGGCGAGCGCCGACGAATCGACGAGCATCGCGTTCTGGCCGCCGGTCTCGGCGACGAGCGGAACGGCGCGCCCGTGACGGCCGAGCCGCGCAGCGAGGCTCTTCTGCAGAAGCCGGGCGACGTCGGTCGACCCGGTGAACATCACGCCTTCGACGCGCGCATCGGCGACGAGCACGGCACCGACCGTCTCGCCGCGGCCCGGCAGCAGCTGCAGCGCGAAGCGCGGGACGCCGGCAGCGTGCAGCCTGCGGACCATGTCGGCGGCGATCAACGGCGTCTGCTCGGCCGGCTTGGCGAGCACCGGGTTGCCGGCGACGAGCGCGGCGGCGACCTGGCCGGTGAAGATCGCGAGGGGGAAGTTCCACGGGCTGATGCAGACGACCGGCCCGAGCGGCGCGACGTCGCCGCCGCCGAGGTCTCGCCGCGCCTGCGCCGCGTAGAAGCGCAGGAAGTCGATCGCCTCGCGCACCTCGGCGACGCCGTTGGGCATCGTCTTGCCGGCCTCGCGCGCGAGCAGCCCGAGCAGGAGCGGGAGCTCGGCCTCGAGAGCGTCGGCGGCGCGCTCGAGCGTCGCGGCGCG
>DASSRF010000252.1:0-7758 GCA_035701945.1 Caldimonas sp.
CTGCCGGTCGCATCGAGCGCCTGCGCGAGCTGGCGCGCGAGCGCCTGCGCGAAGAGCGGCGTGAGCTCGGGAGCGGTGACGAAGTCGCTGCCCGCCTCCGGCATGCGGCCGACGATCGGCCGGCCGCTCGCGTAGTAGCCGAGCGCCGGCGTGTAGAGCGCGCGGCGCATGAAGTCGCTGAACGGAATCCAGCCGCCGGCGTCGTCGATCACCCCGGCGATCGCGCGCGCGAGGGCCGCCGATACACTGCGCTCGTCGCTGCCTTGCACCGCTCGATTCTAGGAACCGTGCTGACGTCGCCCCTCCCCTTCAACGCACCGGCCGCGCGTCGGCGCGACGACGCCGCGCCCGCCGCCGACGCCGCGCCGCGCGTCAAGCTGCCGGTCGAGCTCGCCAAGCTCTCGAAGCGGCTGCACCGCCAGGTCGCGCGCGCGATCGCCGACTTCCAGATGATCGGGAACGGCGACCGTGTCATGGTCTGCGTCTCGGGCGGCAAGGACAGCTACTCGCTGCTCGACATCCTGATCGAGCTGCGCGCGCGCGCGCCGATCGACTTCGAGATCGTCGCCGTCAACCTCGACCAGAAGCAGCCGGGCTTCCCCGCCGACGTGCTGCCCGCGTACCTGGCGAAGCTCGGCGTCGAATACCGCATCGTCGAGCAGGACACCTACTCGATCGTCAAGCGCCTCGTTCCCGAAGGGCAGACGATGTGCAGCGTCTGCTCGCGCCTGCGCCGCGGCATCCTCTACAGCGTCGCGACCGAGATCGGCGCGACGCGGATCGCGCTCGGCCACCACCGCGACGACATGGTGCAGACGCTCTTTCTCAACATGTTCTTCGGCGGCCGCATGAAGGGGATGCCTGCCAAGCTCGTCAGCGACGACGGCAGGCACGTCGTCATCCGCCCGCTCGCGTACGTCGCCGAGCGCGACCTCGAGCGCTGGGCCGCGCACCGCGGCTTTCCGATCATCCCGTGCAACCTGTGCGGCAGCCAGCAGAACCTGCAGCGCACGAAGATTGCCGAGATGCTGCGCGGCTGGGAGCGCGAGGACCCGGGCCGCGTCGACCGCATCTTCGACGCGATGTCGCGGATCACGCCGTCGCACCTGATGGACCGGAACCTGTACCCGTTCGCGACGCTCCAACCGACCGGGGTCGCCGACGTCGACGGCGACCGTGCGTTCGACGCCGACGACGTCCGCCCGCCGCCGGCGCTCGGGTAGGGCCTAGGAGAGTTGCCGTGACGATGCGGACGATCGCCGCCGTGCTCGCAGCCATCGCGCTCGCCGGCTGCGCGTCGCTCGACAACGTCGAGAGCGACGTCTGGAGCTTCAGCCGCTGGCCCGCAGGTCGGGCGCCGTCGACGTACGCGTTCGAGCGGCTGCCGTCGCAGCAGGCCAACCCGCAGCAGGCGCAGATGCTCGAGGACTCGGCGCGGCGCGCGATCGAGTCGGCCGGCTTCGCGCCGGCGCCCGAGGGCAGCTCGCCCGACGTCACGATCCAGCTCGGCGCGCGCGTGACGGCGTACGAAGTCGCGCCGTGGGACGACCCGTTCTGGTACGGCGGGCGCTACGCGTGGGGGCCGTACGGCTACTGGGGCCGGCCGTGGGGGCCGCGCTGGGGTCCGTACGGCGGCCCCTACTGGGGGCCGTACTGGCGCTACGGCTATCCGTACCCGACGACGACGATCGAGCGCGAGGTCGCGGTGCTGATCCGCGACAAGAAGAGCAACGAGCCGCTCTACGAAGCGCGTGCGCAGAGCGGCGGCAACTGGGCCGGCGGCCCGATCGTGCTGCCGGCGATGTTCGCCGCTGCGTTGCGCGACTTCCCGGCGGGCAGTCCGACCAACCCGCACCGCGTCGTCGTCGCGCCGCCGCCCGCGACCCCGTAACCGGCGTCATCCTGAGCGAAGCGAAGGATCTCTGCCGGGCGCAGCGCCGGCATCCTTCGCTGCGCGCTCAGGATGACGGGAGCATCAGCCGGCGCCTTCGCCCATCAGCGCGCGCAGGTCGGCGCGATAGCCGGCGAGCCGCTTCGCCGCCTCGCGCCGCTGCGCCGCGGTCGCCGAGTTGTGGAGCGCGCTCGCGAGCACGCAGTTGTGGGCGACATAGCGCGCGACGTACGCGCGATACGCCTCGCGCGGCGAGTGGTCGACGGTGCGCAGGAACGCGCGCACCTGGACGAGCGCGTCGTCGCGCGCAGGCCGGGTCTCGCGCAGCCGCTGCAGCAACGCGATCGTGTCGCGCTGCCTCATCCGCCGCTCGGCGTCGACGACCTCGGCGCTGTACGGCGACGAGCGCACCGACTCGACGACGAGCGCGCGCTGCGCCTCGTCGAGCGTGCCGTAGAGCATCTCGGCGCGGTCGATCTCGCGCTTGACCGTCGCGCGCTGGCGCCGCTGCGGGCTTCGCTGCAGGTGCTCGTCGCGGAACTCGTCGTTGGTCTCGGCGAAGCGCTTCTCGATCGACGCGATCTGCGCCGGCGAGAGCGTCAGCGCCACGTCGGTGATCGCCGGCGCGAGCTGCTGCAGGATCGGCTCGAGGCGGCTGCGGATCTCGCTCGACCACGCGCACATCTGCTCGGGAGTCGCGTCGGCAGCGACCTCGGCCTCGGCGCGCGCGAGCAGGCGAGCGTAGTCGGGCAGCTGCGTGCGGCGGTGCCAGGCGAGCGCCTCGTCGAGCGCGGTGCGCGCGCGCAGCGACTGCGCGTCGTCGAACCCGACGTAGCGGTCGAGCCAGCGAAAGACGATCGCGTCGAGCTGGCCGTAGCCGAGCTGGAGCATGCTGCAGCCGGCCAGCACCGCGGCGACGAGCACGGCGGCGAGCGCCGCGATAATCGACGGCCGGCGCGAGGGCCGGGGCAACGCGAAGGTCGGCATGGTCTTGAACGTCGTGGTCATGGCGGCCGGGCAGGGAACGCGGATGCGTTCGAAGCGGCCGAAGGTGCTGCACGTGCTCGGCGGCCGCCAACTATTGCAGCATGTTCTCGGCGCCGTCGCCTCCCTCGGGGCAACCCGCACCGTCGTCGTCACCGGGCACGGCGCCGCCGAGGTCGAGCAGAGCGTGCGCGCGCCGGGGCTCGCGTTCGTCCGCCAGGAGCCGCAGCTCGGCACCGGCCACGCGCTGCAGCAGGCGGCGCCGCTGCTCGACGACGACGGCACGACGCTCGTGCTGAGCGGCGACGTGCCGCTGATCGAGCCGGCGACGCTGCGCGCGCTCGTCGACGCCTGCGCCGGCGAGCGGCTGGCGCTGCTGACGATCGAGCTCGCCGACCCCCGCGGCTACGGCCGCGTCGTGCGCACCGCAAAGGGCACGCGGCGCGACGCGATCGCTGCGATCGTCGAGGAGAAGGACGCGAGCGCCGACGTCCGCGCGCTGCGCGAGATCTACACCGGCGTGATGGCGGCGCCGACGCGCCACCTGAAGCGCTGGCTCGCGGCGCTGCGCAACGACAACGCCGCGCGCGAGTACTACCTCACCGACGTCGTCGGCATCGCCGTCGGCGAAGGCGTCGACGTCGTCGGCGTCGCCGCGCAAAGCGACACCGAGGTGCTCGGCGTCAACAGCGCTGCGCAGCTCGCCGACCTCGAGCGCCGCCACCAGCGCGCGACCGCGACTCGCCTGATGGCCGCGGGCGTTCGCATCGCCGACCCGGCGCGATTCGACGTCCGCGGCGAGCTGCGCTGCGGCAGCGACGTCGAGATCGACGTCGGCTGCATCTTCGAAGGCAGCGTCGAGCTCGGCGACGACGTCCGCGTCGGCGCCTACTGCACGCTCCGCAACGCGCGCATCGCCGCCGGCGCGCAGATCCTGCCGTACACGCTGATCGACGGCGAAGCGCTCGGCGCGAGCGTCGGCGAGCGCGCGCGCGTCGGCCCGTTCGCGCGGCTGCGCGGCGGTGCCGCGCTCGGCGCCGACGTCCACGTCGGCAACTTCGTCGAGATCAAGAACTCGACGCTCGGCACCGCCGCCAAGGCGAACCACCTCGCGTACCTCGGCGACACCGACGTCGGCGAGCGCGTCAACTTCGGGGCCGGCAGCATCACCGCGAACTACGACGGCGCCAACAAGCACCGCACGACGATCGGCGCCGACGCCCACATCGGCAGCAACTGCGTCCTCGTCGCCCCGGTCGAGATCGGCCCCGGCGCGACGATCGGCGGCGGCTCGACGATCGCCAAGGCGGCGCCGGCCGGCGAGCTGACGATCGCGCGCGCGCGGCAGACGACGCTGCGCGGCTGGAAGCGGCCGGTCAAGAAGCGCTGAGCGCGCCGACCGCGAGGCAGAGGTCGGCCCACGCCTTCGCCTTCTCCGCCGGGTGGCGGAGCAGGAACGCGGGCGCGAACGTGACGACGACGGGAACGCCGGCGCGGGCGTGGACGCGGCCGCGAGAGGCCCCGATCGGCGCGTCGGCGCCGAGCAGCGCCGCCGCCGACGCCTTGCCGAGCGCGAGCACGCAGCGCGGTGCGACGGCGGCGACGGCGTCGCCGATCGGGGTCGCGTCGACCGCGACGTAGACGGCGCGGCGCTCGCGCGTCGGCGCGACGAGGCCGACGCCGATCGCACGCAGCATGTTCTCGAGCAGCTGCTGTTGCTGCGGGTCGGCGGGATCGAGGGCGTCGCCGACGACGAGCCAGTCGGCGGGCGCGAGCCCCGGCACGCGTTGCGGCTCGGTCGCCGCTTCGGCGAGCGCGCGCGACGACGACGGCGCCGTGCGCGGCGTCGGCGGCGCCGCGGCGGACGGGGCCGCGGGCTTGGCTTCTTCGGCAACGACCGCGCTCGCGACCGTCGCAGCGACAACGCTCGCCGCAGCCGCGGGCGCGTCTTCCGGCAGCCAGAGCCGGATTCCCATCTCGCGCAGCATCGCGCGCTGCCGCTCAGTCCAGCGCATCGCTGTCGTCGCGCAGGAGGTCGAGGCTCATGACGATCGCGTCCTCGCGCCGCCCTGCCGGCGCCGGGTAGTAGCCCTTGCGGCGGCCGACCGCCGCGAAGCCGAGCCGCCGGTAGACCTCGCGCGCCTCGCCGTTGCTCTCGCGGACCTCGAGCCAGAGCCGGCCCTCGCGCCGCGACCGGCAGACGCGGACGAGCTCGGTGACGATGCGGCGCGCATGGCCGCGGCGGCGCGCCGCCGGCGCGATCGTGATGTTGAGCAGGTGCATCTCGCCGACGCCCGACATCGCGACGCAATAGCCGACCAGGTCGCCGTCGACGTGGTTGAGCGTCCACGCGGTGTAGCCGGCCACCAGCGAATCGACGAAGTTGCCGCGCGTCCACGGGAACGGATAGACCGCGTTCTCGAGCTCGACGACGCCGTCGAGCGACGACACGGTCATCGGCCGCAAGACGGCCGCGGAAAGGTCGAACTGCGCGCTCATCGATCGGACCGGGGCGCCGAAGGCGACCGCCCCTCCCTCTCGGAGGAAGGGGAGCGAAGCGGGGAGGGAGCCGCCCTGTTCGGCGCAGCCGAGACCGAGAGAGAGCGCGCAGCACGCTCGCTCTCGGTCTCGGCGACCTTGTCGCGGACGTAGAGCGGCAGGGCGAGCGCGGGGTCGACGGCGGCGCCGTCGCTCCAGGCCTGCTCGGCGACGCGCAGCAGCGCGGTCGCGTGCGGCGTCGCGTCGGCGACGGAGCACGCGCCGCGCGCGTCGAGGCGTGCGCCGAACGCGACGAGCGCGTTGCCGGCGACGATCATGGGCGGCTCGTCTCGCCAGCGCGCGGCGAGCGCTTCGCAATCGGCGAGGAACGGAGCGACGAGCGTCGACCAGCGGCCGTTCGCATGTGCGTACTCGGCAGCGTAGACCTGGTCCATGCGGGCGTCGAGCAACGCCCAGACGCGGACGTCGGCGGCGCCGCGACGCGCGTCCTCGGCGACCGCGAGCAGCGTGTCGATCGGCAGCACGGGCTTCCTCGCGCCGAGCGCGAGCCCCTGCGCGACCGCGCACGCGGTGCGCAGGCCGGTGAACGCGCCCGGGCCGCGCCCGAACGCGATCGCGTCGAGCTCGGCGAGCGCGATTCCCGCGTCGGCGAGAACGCCGAGCACCGCGGGCAGGAGCGTCGCCGACGCGCGCGCGCCGCCCTCGCCTTCGCGTGCGACGACGCGCTCGCCGTGCCGCAGCGCGACCGTCATCCGTTCGGTCGAGGTGTCGAAGGCGATCAGCGCCGGCATCGTCGAAGATGCGACGAAGCGTCGCCAGGAAGTCTCATCGGCCGAGTGTAGCGGCGCGCAGCGCGCGCGTTCGCGCACGACGAGTGCGATCATCCGTCGCGATGCGAACGCCCGTCGCTGCCGTCGACCGCGCGCGCGGCCCGCGCGCGCTCGCGGCGCTGCTGCTCGCCGTCAGTGCGGCGACGGTCGTGCAGGCTGCGCCGCCGCGCCAGGCGACCGCAGCGAGCGAGGCGCGCGCGCTGCCGCGCAGCGTCGACGCCGCGCTCGCTCGTCACAACGTGCCGCGCGACGCGATGGTCGCGTGGGTGCAGGAGGTCGATGCGGCGCGGCCGCGGCTCGCGTGGCAGGCCGACAAGCCCGTCAATCCGGCATCGCTGATGAAGCTGGTGACGACGTACGCCGGGCTCGAGCTGCTCGGCCCCGCGTTCACGTGGTCGACTCCGGTCTGGTTGCAGGGAACTGTCGCCGACGGCGTGCTGACCGGCAATCTCGTCGTCAAGGGCAGCGGCGATCCCAAGCTCGTGCTCGAGCGGATGTGGCTGCTCGTGCACCGCGTCCAGCAGCTCGGCGTTCGCGAGATCCGCGGCGACATCGTCCTCGACCGCAGCGCATTCAGCCCCGGCGAGACCAACCCGGCCGATTTCGATGGCGAGCCGCTCAGGCCGTACAACGCCGGCGCCGACGCGCTGCTCCTCAACTACCGCGCAGTGCTGCTGACGTTCACTCCCGATCCCGGGCGCGGCGTCGCGACGGTCGCGGTCGATCCGCCGCTCGCCGGCGTCCGCGTCGACGCCACCGTGCCGCTGGTGAGCGGCGCGTGCGAGGACTGGCGCGGCACGCTCCAGGGCGAGCTCGACGATCCGGCGCGGATGCACTTCGCGGGGGCGTTTCCGGTCGCGTGCGGCGAGAAGGTCTGGCCGCTCGCCTACGCCGACCCGAGGAGCTACAACGCGCGCGCGCTCGCCGGCATGTGGGCCGACCAAGGCGGCAAGCTCGGCGGCGTCGTCCGCGACGGCGCCGCGCCGGCGCTGACGCCGAACTTCGAGCTGCGCTCGCCGTCGCTCGCCGAGGTCGTTCGCGAGATCAACAAGCTCAGCAACAACGTGATGGCGCAGCAGCTCTTCCTGACGCTCGGCGCCACGCAACGCGGCGCCGGAACTCCGGAGGCCGCGCGCGAGGTCGTCCGCGAGTTCCTGAAGAACCGCGTCGGCGACCGCACCGCCGCCGTCGCCGTCGTCGCCAACGGCTCGGGCCTGTCGCGCGACTCGCGCCTGAGCGCTGCGCTGCTCGGCAGGCTGCTGCAGTCGGCGTGGTCGAGCGCGGTGATGTCCGAGCTGATGAGCTCGCTGCCGGTGGCCGGAATCGACGGCACGCTCAGGCGCGCGAAGGCGACGCCGGGACGCGCGCACCTGAAGACCGGGTCGCTGCGCGACGTCGTCGGCGTCGCCGGCTACGTTCTCGCCGACTCGGGACGGCGCTACGTCGTCGTCGGCATCGTCAACCACCCGAACGCGAACGCCGCCCGGCCGGCGCTCGAGGCGCTCGCCGAGTGGGCGGCGAGCGACGCGCCCGCGCTCTCCCTGACCGCTGTCG
>DASSRF010000253.1:0-9806 GCA_035701945.1 Caldimonas sp.
TCGCCGCGCTCGGGGGCGATCAGCAGGCTCGTGCCGTAGTCGTCGAAGACGCCGTCGCCGTCGACGTCGATACCGTACGTCGCGTTCGACGCGTCGAGCGACGGCTTCGTGTCGAGGACGTCGACGATGGCGCTGTCGAACGTGAAGGTCGCCGTCAGCGACTGCGCCCGCTCGGGATCGAAGAAGATGTACCAGCTCTTGATGCCCGCGACCGTGCGCTCGTCGATGAAGAACGCCACGTTCGACGTGTCGACGAGACCCTGCCCGACGGCCGCAGCACCGCTGTACTCGCTGAACGAGTAGCCGGCGGGCAGGCCGGTGGCGACCGGGTCGCCGGCGCGCGCGACTCCCGCGGCGAGCACGCACGCGAGCAAGGCGAACTTCACCTTCACGACAACTTCCCTGGGGCCGCCGAACGACGACCTCTCCATGGAAAACTTTGCCAGCGCCGGGCCGATCAGGCCACTCCCGCGAACACGGGGGCTACGCGTCGGCGCACGACCGCTTGCGCGGCGAGATGTGGGCAGCGAGCTGCCCGCGTGCCGTCTCGAACGCCGCGAACGGGCCGAGCGGCGCGCCCTCGCGGGTGCGGCAGTACCACTGGCCGCCGGATTGGTAGATGCGATCGGAGCGGAAGTGGCGGCGGTCCGGCTCGCCGGCGCGATGCGGCGAGCCGTGCGCGAACTCGCCCTCCCAGAAGCGGCGGCACAAGCCGAGCACCTCGGCGGCGCGCGTCGTCGGGAAGAAGTGCCCGGCGTCGCGCACGCGCCGGAACGTCGCATGCGGCCAGATCTCCAACAGCTCGTCGCCGGTGAAGCGCGCCTGCGAGCGGTCGCCGTAGAGCGCCAGGATCGGGAAGCGGAGCCGACGCAGGCTCGCCGCGTCGAGGCCGTCGTCGGAAGTGAGCTCGCCCTCTGCCGAGGTGCGCTCCATGAGCTCGAGCCACTGCGCCGCGGTCCGCCGGCTGCTCGCGCCGAGCCAGGGCGCCACCAGCTTCGTCAGCTCGGCGGGCACGACGGCGTTCGCGTGCTGCAAGCGGGCGACCTCGGTGAGCAGCTTGTAGCCGAAGTAGGCGTCGCGCGCGTCGAGCGCGATGCCGGCGCGGTCGAGCGTCTCCTGGATGCGGTCGCTGTCGCGCCACGCGCGCGCCGACGCCTCGCCGCGCGCCGCTGCGATGTGGGTGTCGGCGATCACCAGGCTCGCGACGCGGTCCGGATCGACGCACGCGAGCTTCAGCGCGACGACGCCGCCGTAGCTGTGCGCGACGAAGTGCGCTCTGCGGATCTGCAGGTGGTCGAGCAGGCCGAGCAGGTCGCGCCGGTGGTCCTCGGGCCGATAGCCGGCAGCGGGCGTCGCCGACCGCCCGTGGCCGCGCAGGTCGTAGAGCGTGACGCGGCAGCGCTTCGAGAGCTCGGTCGCGTACGGTGCATACCAGAACGCGAGGTTGGTCGCGAGGCCGTGCACCATCACGAGATCCTCGCCCGCTCCCGCCTCCGGCGAGAGCTGCAGGTAGTTGAGGCGGACCCCGTCGACGAGCGCGACCGGCACGCCTACTCCATGTAGCCGAGCATCTGCAGCTGGGCCATGATCTGTTCCTTCTCCTCGGGCGCCATGCCCGCCGTTTGCGCGCCCGTGCTCGCCCCCTTCGTCGGCGCGCCCTCGACGACCGGATGCTCGTGCAGGTGCTCGCTCGTGAACATCGCCTTCGGCACGACTCCCTCGAAATCGGCCGGCACGTCGAGTCCGACGCTGTAGAGCAGCGTCGCTGCGACGTCGGCGATCCTGCGCCGCGCGATCTTCGCGCCGCGCGCGATTCCCGGGCCGTAGGCGAGGAAGACGCCGTCCGGGTGGTGCGTCCCGGCGACCTGCGTGCGCGGCTCGACGACCGGCAGCTTGTTCTTGATCGACACGAAGCCGAAGTCGCGCAGCACGAGCAGCAGGTCGGGCGCATCGTGCATCGCCGCGCCGGGGAAGACGTCCTCGCGCCGGTGCACCTCGGTGATGATCCGCTCGCCGGTCACCGGGTCCTTCAGCGCCTCGAGGTCGCGAACCAGGCGCTCGCGCACCGCCTCGTACTCCTCGGGAGCGATCCCGGTCTCGCCCGGGCGGCGCGCGACGCGGATGTTGATGCCGTTGCTCGACGGCGTGCGGCAGTACGCGATCGTGTGCTTCCAGTCGAGGAACGCGAACATGCTGTCCTCGCGACGGCGGCCCTCGTCGGTGTCCGGGACCTCGCGCCAGCGCAGGTAGCCCTTCTCGTGCAGCCACGCGTTGATGCGGACGACCTCGGTCGTTCCGGTGAAGCCGTGGTCGGACGCGAGGAAGACCTGCGCCTGCGGACCCGCCGCCGCGACGAGCCGCTCGATGAAGCCGTCGAGCTGGCGGAAGTACTGCAGGCACAGCGCGCGCATGCGCCGGTGGTACTCGCTCAGCTCGCCGTGCTGCTGGTTCGGGTCGATGTAGAGCCAGGCCTGGTGCTGCAGCTTGTCGACGCCGTCGAACATCACCGCCATCAGCTCGGGCGCCTCCTCGCGCGCGAGGTGATCGGCGATGCGGAACCACTGCTGCTCGCGCGGCAGGTGGTAGCGCACCCAGTTCTCGCGGTCCTCGCTGCTCAGCTCCTCGAGCGCCTGCTTCTCCTGCTCGAAGTCCCACGCCAGCTCCTTCGGGTTGAAGTCGGGGATCGCCTTCAGCCGGTCGTAGAGGTCGGGCGGCGCCGAGTTGCGGCGCAGGTGGCGCCACGGGACGAAGCCCGGGACCATGAAGCCGTTGAGGTCCTTGGGCGGCGGCGCGGTGAACGGGAAGTTGAGCGCGGCGACGCGCCGGCCCTGCCGGCCGGCGATCGACCAGATCGTCTCGACGCGGCAGTCGCGCGAGTCGTAGAGCGTGAAGAAGACGTCCTCGCCGCGCTCCTCGGCACGGATGAAGTCGAAGACGCCGTGGTGGCCGGGCGTTCGCCCCGTCATCAGCGACACCCACGCCGGCGGCGTCAGCGGATTCGGCGTCGAGCGCAGCCGGCAGCGCGCGCCTTCGGCGAAGATGCGCGCGAGGAACGGCATCACGGGGCCGCCTTCGCGCTCGGCGACGAGGTCGTCGAGGACGGTGAAGGTGGCGCCGTCCATGCCGATGAAAAGCGTGCGGACGGTCATGGAGGGTCCTGGGGCGGTTGCTGCAGTCGCGCCTCGACGTGCGCGGCGACCTGGGCGAGCGTGAGGTCGCTCACGTAGCTGCCGTCGCGCATGAGAAGGTCCTGGAAGCCGAGCTTGCGCTCGTACGTCTGCTCGAGCGCGACGCACAGCTGGATGATGTCGACCGACGCGAAATCGAGGTCGGCGACGAGCAGCGTCGCCGCGCCGACCGGCTGGTCGAGCTCGAGCCCCCAGTCCTGGATCAGGTCGTCGACGATCGCGCAGACCGTCTTCAGCGTCGAAGCCGCGGTGAACCTGTCCATCATGCGAGCCCGACCGTGGCTGCGGCATCGGCGGCGACGGCGATCACCGCGCGGCCGTCGCGAACGATGTCGACGCTCACCGCAGCGCCTTCGAAATCGACCTGCGCGCGAGCGAGACCGGCGTCGACGAAGCGGACGTCGAAGCGTTCCGGGCTGCCGCCGAGCCCGATGCCGAGCCGCTTGGCCGCCGCTTCCTTGGCGCACCACAGGCGCAGCAGCCGCTCCTCGAGCGCCTCGCCGTCGAGGCCGTGCAACGACGCACGCTCGGCGCGCGTCAGCGAATCGGCGAGCAGGTCGGGACGCTGGATCCGGCCGATGTCCTCGAGGTCGACGCCGATTGGTCGATCGGTCGCGACCGCCGCGAGCGAGGCACGTTCGTTGTGCGACAGCGAGACGTGCGGCGCTTCGGCGACGTCGCCGCACCACCAGCCGTCGACCGCGGGCGCGCCGTTCGCGTCGTGCACGACCGCGATGTCGGACGGATAGAGCAGCCGTCCGGTCTGCTCGTAGACGCGCACGCGCACCGCCTCCTTGATCGCCGCCCGGCCGAGCAGCCACTGCCGCCGCTGCTTGACGCTGCCGCTCAGCAGCCGCCATTCGACGCGCTCGTCGAAGCTCAGCATCGCGTGCGCCAGGATGCGCAGGAAGATGCCGTTCGACTGCGCGCAGAACGCCTCGCTGAAATGCGGCACCTGCCAGAGCGAGACGCCGTCGAACGACGCGGCCGGGCTTGCCTGCCCGAGCAGACCGAGCAGCGGATCGCGGCGGACCTCGTAGAAGCTGTGCGGCACCTCGAAGTGGACGTTGACGAGCGCGTCGACGCGAAAGAGCGTGCATCCCTCGCCATCGACGCACTCGAACGACCAGCTGCGCGGTGCCGCGACGTCGTCGGCGCCCGCGTCCGCCGGCCGCTGCCGGCCCTTCAGCGCCAGCCCCGACACGCCGGCCGGGCACGGCTCGTAGAGCTCGATGCGGCCGATCGTCGACGGGAAGGAGTTGAAGTCGGTGCCGACCTGCTGCGCTGTCCAGTACGCGGCGACCTGGCCGACGGCGTCGAGCAGCACGGGATTGAGCACCAGCGCCGGCGTTTGGCCGTCGACGAGGAAGCCCTCGAGGCTCGCGTCCGACAGCGTCGCGTCGATGCCCTCGCGGCTCCAGCCGTCGATCCGGCGCACGCTCTGGAACACCGGGCCGTGGAACATGCCGGTCGTGTACAACTCGCTGCCGTCCCATCGGTAGTCGCTGGCGCCTTCGAGCGGCGCCGATGCAGGCAGGCGCCACTCGCCTTCGAGTCGGAAGTCGGCGCTCGCCGCGAGCGTCGCGCCGTTCGTGAGCTGTGCGCGGACGACGCCAGGGTCGACGATCTCGGCGCGCACCTCGAGGTCGAGCATGTCGTCGTCGAGCGCGATCCAGTCGAAGGCGCGAACGTTCTCGATCACCCGCAGGTCGTTCGCCCCCGTCAAGAGCGTGCACGCCTCGGCCATGATCTCGAGGCTCACCATCAACGGCACGCACGCGAGACCCGACAGCTCGCGGTCGACCTCGGAAACGGCGCCCGACAGCACGTGGCTCCTCAGGAAGTTGTCGGCGAGGCTCAGGCTGCAGCGCGCGACGACGTGGACCGAGTCGTGCTCGAGAACTTCGGCGAGCATCGGCGCGACGTCGGCGCTCGCGAGGGACGACCCGACCGCAGCGGGCGCGAAGCGCTCGGCCACCGCCTGCTGCTGCGCGAGAAAGCCGCGCATGAGCTCGAAATAGCCTGCCATCACGCGGTCGCGGTCCGACGCCGCCGCCGGCGCGCTCGTCGCTTCGAGCGTCGCTTCGCCGTCGTTCGCGAGCGCGCGCGCGGGCACGCCCGGTTCGGCAGCGGACGCGGGCTGCGCGACCGGCGCCGTCGGCTCGACCGCCTCCGCAGCGGCGAGCTGCCGCAGCTCGGCGCGCTCCTCGGCGGAGAAGCGCAGCATCGGCATCGTGTTGTCGAGCGGCGATCCGGCGCTCTTCTTGTCGCGCCCCCCGGCGGCTTCGGAGCGGACGCAGTCGCGGCCGGCGAAGAGCCGCTCGAGCGCGACCGGCCTGCCGCTCGCGTAGAGCTCGGCGAGCACGCTCAGCAGCTGCTCGACGCCGTTCCTGCGACGCACGTTGGTCGCGAGCGCGCTCCGCTCCTTGCCCGCGAGCACGTCGTTGACGAACGCGGTGAGATGCGCCGAAGGACCGACCTCGACGAAGTGGCGCACGCCGTCGGCGTGCATGCGCTCGATCGTCTCGCGAAAGCGCACGCGGCTCGACCACTGCAGGGCAGCGAGATCCTGCGCCGCGGCGGCGCTGTCCGGGAAGAGCGCGGCGGTCGCGCACGAATAGAGCGGGACGCGCGGCGGCTGCAGCCCGATCTCCTGGTAGAAGGCGCGAAACGCAGCGCTGACCGCGTCGAAGGCGCGCGTGTGGTAGCCGCGATCGAACGCAAGCGGCAGGCAGATCGCGCCGGCGTCGCCGAGCACCTTGTGCAGCGCGTCGATCGACTCGCGCGGACCGTAGAGCACCTGCTGGTTGGCGCAGTTGTCCATCGCGACGACGACTTCGGCACCGCTCGCCGCGACGTGCGACGCGACGACGTCGGCCGGCAGCGCGCCGACCGCGAGCAGCGCTCCGGTCGCGATGTGTCCCTCGGCGAGGACGCGCTCGTAGATCGCATTGAGTCGGCGCACGAAGCCGGCGAGCGCCGCCGGCGCTTGCGCAGGCACGGCTCCCGACGCGGCGAGCGCGGCGGATTCGCCCGAGCTGTGCCCCATCATCACGTCGGGCTCGACGCCGAGCGAGCGCAGCAGCGCGTGCATCGCCTGGCCGGCGACGAAGACCGCCTCGCTGCCGACGTCCATCTGCTGCAGCCGCTCCTCGAGTGCGCGCCGCGACGCGTCGCTCAGCTCGCTCGCCGCCGGAAAGACGACGTCGGTGCGGTTGCGGCCGCGCGGCTCGTCGTACAGCGTGTGCCAGAAATCGAGCCACTCGCGGACCTCGGCGAAGCAGAGCGCGAGATCGCCGAGCATGCCGATGTACTGCGAGCCTTCGCCGGGAAACAGGAACGCGAGCCGGCCGTCGAGTCGGCGCTCGGCGAAGACGACGCCGCCGCGGGTCGACCAGCGCGGCGCGGGATCGTCGACGAGCTTGCGCCGCGCCAGCTCGACGCCGCGGCGCAGCGACGCCACGTCCTTGGCGACGATCGCGAGGCGGACCGGCTCGGCGGCGTCGGCCGCGGCGAGCGCGGCCGCCGCCCGCGGCAGGTCCGTCGCGAAGCCCGCTTCGAGATCGCTCGTCAGGCGATCGAGCCTGGCGATCAACGCGTCGCGCGTCGATGCCGAGACGACGCAGAGCTCGGCCGGCCAGGGCATCGCGCTCGCCGGTCGCGCTGCGCCGGCAGGCGCCTCTTCGAGGATCGCGTGCGTGTTGATGCCGCCGAACCCGAACGAGTCGATTCCGGCGCGGCGCACGCTGTCGGAGCGATGCGCCCAGGGCAGGCACGTCGTGTTGACGTAGAACGGCGTCTCGGCGATGCCGAGCTCGGCGTTGACCGACTCGCACAGCGTCGGCGGCAGCACGCGGTGGTGCAGCGCCAGCGCCGTCTTGATCAGCCCGGCGATCCCCGCCGCCGGAATGCAGTGGCTGATCATCGACTTGATCGAGCCGATCGCGATCGCGCCTTGCGGCGTCGAGCGAGCGCCGAAGACGTTCTTCAGCGCCGCGATCTCGGTCCGGTCGCCGAGCGGAATTCCGGTGCCGTGCGCCTCGATCAGGCTGACGCTCGCAGGGTCCACTCCCGCGGCCTGGTAGGCGCGTCGGATCGCCAGCGTCTCGCCGTCGACGCTGGGCGCGAGCAGCCCCTGGCCGCGGCCGTCGCTCGCCTGGCCGATGCCGCGGATGACGGCGTAGATGCGGTCGCCGTCCGCGGCGGCGTCGCCGAGGCGCTTGAGGACGACGATGCCGAGCCCCTCGCCGAGCAGCGTGCCGTCGCTGCCCTGCTCGAACGGCCGCACCTTGCCGCGCCCGCTGAGCGCGCCGAGCTGGGTGAAGATCACCGTGACCTCGGCCGGCAGCGACGCGTTGACGCCGCCGGCGAGCATCAGCCGGCTGCGGCCGCTGCGCAGCTCGTCGATCGCCGCGTTCACCGCGAGGAGCGACGACGAGCAGGCGGCATCGAGCAGGTAGTTCGGCCCCTTCAGGTTGAGACGGTTGGCGATTCGACCCGTCATCACGTTGGGCACGAGCCCGGGCGCGATGTCGGCGCTGCACGGCGGCAGCTTGGCCTGGAGGCGCGAGCGGATCTCGGCGAGCGCACCGGCGTCGATCGTCGGGCAGACGGCTGCGATCAGATCGAGCGTCTGATCGAGGACCAGCGTGTTCTGCAGGATCGCGCCCTGGCCGCGGTGCAGGTAGGTGCTGTGGCCGAGGACGATTCCGGTGTCGAGGTGGTCGAAGCCGTCGAGATAGCCGGCGTCGTCGAGCGCGTCGCGCGCGATCCGCAGCGCGAGGAACTGGTCGGGCTCGCCGCCGTCGATCGAGTTCGGCATGATCCCGAACTGGCGCGGCTCGAAGCGGAACAGGTCCTTGAGATAGCCGCCGGCCGCAGTCTTGATCCGGCCCGAATCGAGGTAGCGCTGCGCGTCCCACGCCGCGCTCGGCTCGCCGACGGCGTCGACTCCGCCGACGATGTTGCGCCAGAACGACCCGAGGTCGGGCGCCTGCGGGAACATGCACGCCATGCCGATGATCGCGATCGGCTCGGGCGACGCGCTTGCGTTCGTCACGATCGAGTCCCGGCCGCGCGTCGCCATCGTCGTCGTCGCATCACGCCGCCACCGCGCTCGCCGCCCTGGCGGTGCCGCCGAGGCGGTTGAGCGCGGCGCTGCCGACGCACTCCATGTCCTCGACGAGCAGCGCGACGCGACCGGCGTCGTCGACGAAGTAGACGTTGGCGGCGACGAAGTGGGCATCGCCGCGCGGCACCTGCTCGAACACCATCCGCAGCCGCGCCGGCAGCGTCTCGCACAGGCGCACGATGCGGCCGAAGCGCGCCGGCAGGCACGAGTGGCCGTGCAGCGTGCGCGCCCAGAGGAGCGCCATCTGCGCCGCCGCGTCGATCAGCGCCGGGTCGAAGATCCACTGCTCCTGGCTGCCGGTCGACGCCGCCAGCCACTCGCCCGGCCGCGTCGAGCGAACGCGCGCCGCCGCGCCGCGCTCCGAGAGGCCGTCGATCGCCTCGATGACCTGGAAGCACGGCCCGTGGAACAGCAGCTCGTCGTACGCCTTGCCCACGCTCAGCTGCAGTGCGTCGTGGCGTGGCACGTCGAGCGCGAACCCGGGCGCGAACTGCTGCTCGAGGCGCAGGCCGCAGCGGTAGTGGACCAGCGGTCGCGCTGAGCCGCCATCGGAGCGGATCGTGACGTCGACGTCGAAGCCTTCGCTGCTGCCGTAGGGAGGAGCGGCGACGACGACCTGCAGTGCCCGACCGCCGTCGCCGACGTCGACGCCCTTGATCAGTCGAAAGTCGCGGACTTCGACCACCTTCCACCCCGGCCAGAGCGCGCCTGCCGCCTCGGCCATCATCTCGGCCGCCGCCGCCGCGGGCAGGACGGCGACGCCGTCGATGCGGTGCTGCGCGAGATAGGCGTGACGCGCATCGAGCGCAACCGTCACCCGCTGCTCGCCGAGCGATAGCGGGACGACGCCGGCACGGCCGAGCAGCGGACCGAGGGAACCGACGTCGACGCCGGCGGGTGCAGCCGCGGCCTGCGGCTGCGCTTCGACGCGTGCACGCGGCTCCGCCACCGGCACGACGGCCGCCGCACGCGCGAGCGCCGACTCGTGCGCCTCCCAGTCGCCCTCGCCGCAGACGATCTCGACCGGACCGCCAGGCGCTGCGCCGACGGCGTCGGCGAAGAGCCTTCGACCCTGCGCCGCAGCGACGAGCGCGACTCCCTTGGCGGCGAACCTGGCCTCGGTGTCCGCGGTCACCATGCCGGCGCCGAACGTCGTCGCACCCCACGGACCCCAGCAGAGCGCGGTCACGTTGACGCGGCGGCCCCACTCGTCGCGCAGCTGGCAGCAGACGCGGTTCATCAGCTCGTTCGCGGTCGCGTAGTCGGTCTGGCCGCGGTTGCCGTAGCGGCCGGCGACCGAGCTGAAGACGGTCAGGAAGCGCACCGCCTGCGGGCGCAGATGGCGAACGAGCGAAAGCAGCCCGAACACCTTCGTCTCGACGACGCGCGACCAGCTGTCGGCCGTCTTGTCGACGAGCAGCCGGTCCTCGATCACGCCGGCGCCGTGGACGACGCCGCCGATCGGGCCGAGGCGCTCGTCGACGCCG
>DASSRF010000254.1:0-3029 GCA_035701945.1 Caldimonas sp.
CGTCGCGATCGCGCCCTGGTCGATCAGCATCTTGACGAGCTCTTCCATGTAGAACGGATTGCCGCCGCCGCGCGCGGTGAGCAGGTCGTTGAGCGCCTCGGGGACGTCCCCGAGGCGTTGCAGCAGCTCGCTCGCGAGGCGCCGGCTCTCGGCGACGCCGAGTGGATGCAAGTTGATGCGCTGCGCCGCGACGCCACCTTCGGCGGGCGCGGCGTCGGGCCTTCGCTCGAACAGCGTCGGCCGCGTCAGCGACACGATCAGGATCGGCACGTCGCGATCGACGCGCGCGAGGTGGTCGATCCAATCGAGCGATCCGTCGTCGGCCCAGTGCAGGTCGTCGAGCAGGATCACGATCGGCAGGCCTTCCCGTCGCGCGAGGTGGCGCAGCGCCTGCGCCGCCGCCTGGAAGCCGCGATCGTGGATCTGCTGCGCGTCGTCGCGGATGCCGCGGACGTGCGGGCTTTCGTTGTAGCCGAAGCCGATCAGCTGGCCGAGCAGGTGGACGTGCGCTTCGCCGTCGGCGGCCGCGCCCATGCCTGCGTCGGCGCCGTCGTCGAACAGCGGCAGCAGCGCCTGCTCGAGCTTGCGGCGCGCGACATCGAGGCTGTCGTCGTCGAGGATCTGCCAGCGCCACGCGAACACGTCGCGCAAGAGCCCGTACGGCTGGGCGCGCGTCTGCGGCGTGGCGCGCGCCCTGAACAGCAGGCAACGCTCGGCGCGCGCCTCGCTCCAGCTCTCGAACTCGTAGAGCAGCCGGCTCTTGCCGACACCGGCCTCGCTGACGACGAACACGCGCTCGAGCCCCGCGCCGGGCGCAACGACGCGCGCGAACGCCGCCTGCAGCGCGGCGAGCTCGGCGTCGCGACCGATCATCCGCGTCTCGACGCCCTCGATTCCTCTCGTCGTCAGCCGGAACGCCCGCGGCTTCGCGCGCAGGACGAGGTAGCTGCGCACCGGCGCGTCGACGCCCTTGACCGCGAGCGGCGGCTGCTCCTCGACGTCGAACACGCCGCGCACGAGGCGGTACGTGTCGTGGCTGATGCGCAACCCGCCCGGCGGCGCGGTCTGCTCCATGCGCGCGGCGACGTTGACCGCCTGGCCGCGGATGCTGCCGTCCTTGTCGACGCCGCCGCCGAGCAGGACGCCGCCGGTGTGGATGCCGATCCGAACGCCGGTGCCGGCGAGTCCGTGTGCCGCCTTGACCTCCGCGCGCAGCGACGTGCCGAGCTCGAGCAGCGCGAGGCCGCAGCGCACCGCGCGCTCGGCGTCGTCCTCGGCGGCTTCGTCGGCACCGAAGGCGGCGAGCAGGTTGTCGCCGGCGTACTGCAGCACCCTCCCGCGATGCGCCTCGACGATCGCGCTGCCGCGCGCGAGCATGCCGTCCATCAGCGAGCCGATCGCTTCCGGATCGAGGTGCTGGCCGAGCGACGTCGAGCCGACGACGTCGAGAAAGACGATGCTGACCTGGCGCAGCGCCTGCGCAGGCTCCTGCGCGGCTTCTCGCAGCGCCGCGAGCCTTGCGTGCAGACCGCGCAGCGCCGCGTCGACGACCTCGTCGCCGAGCTGTCCGCGCTGCGCCTCGAGCGCTGCGATGCCCGCCTCGAGTCTCTCCTCATCCGTCGGCATCGGACGAGGATAGCAACGGACCGACGGCTCGAAAGCTGCTGTCGAGGGGTCGTGCCGAGCGTCGCGCGATGCCCCGATCCCTTCGTCCGGGCCGCTCGAATCGAGTAAGGTCGTCGATACTCGACAAGATCGACGTCGAGCGTTCCCGTCCCGATCCGGTCCTTTCGTGAGGAGTCCCACGCCGTGGCAGAGCAGCGAACGTCACCGCCGCTCAGGATCCGCATGCACGAGTGCGACAACGTCGCGATCGTCGCCAACGACGGCGGACTCGACGCGGGAACGGTGTTCGCCGACGGGCTGAAGCTCGTCGAGCGCGTGCCGCAGGGCCACAAGGTCGCGCTCGTCGACATCGCGGCGGGCGCTCCGGTGCGTCGCTACGACGTCGTCATCGGCACCGCGCTGCGCGACCTCCCGGCCGGGAGCTGGGTGCACGAGCGCGTCCTCGCCATGCCCGAAGCTCGCCCCCTCGACGGCCTGCCGATCGCGAACGCCACGCGCCCCGCGCTGGCACCCCTCGGCGGCTACACGTTCGAGGGCTTCCGCAACGCCGACGGCTCGGTCGGCACGCGCAACATCCTCGCGATCACGCAGACGGTGCAGTGCGTCGCCGGCGTCGTCGACTTCGCGGTCCGCAGGATCAAGTCGGATCTGCTGCCGAAGTATCCGAACGTCGACGACGTCGTCGCGCTCGAGCACGGCTACGGTTGCGGCGTCGCGATCGACGCTCCCGACGCCGACGTGCCGATCCGGACGCTTCGCAACATCACGCTCAACCCGAACTTCGGCAACGAGGTCATGGTCGTGAGCCTCGGCTGCGAGAAGCTGCAGCCCGAGCGGCTGCTGCCGCCGGGGACGTTCGCCATCGTCGACGAGCGCGACACCGCCGGCGCCGACGTGGTCTGCCTGCAGGACGACGAGCACGTCGGCTTCGAGTCGATGGTCGACTCGATCCTCGCGAGCGCGAAGGAGCACCTCGAGCGCCTGAACGCGCGGCGGCGCGAGACCGTGCCGGCGAGCGCGCTGGTCGTCGGCGTGCAGTGCGGCGGCAGCGACGCATTCAGCGGCGTCACGGCGAATCCCGCCGTCGGCTTCTGCACCGACCTGCTGGTGCGCGCCGGCGCGACCGTGATGTTCTCCGAGGTGACCGAGGTGCGCGACGGCATCGACCAGCTCACCGCGCGCGCCACCACGCCGGAGGTGGCGCAGGCCATGATCCGCGAGATGGCCTGGTACGACGCCTACCTGGACAAGGGCCGCGTGGACCGCAGCGCCAACACCACGCCCGGCAACAAGAAGGGTGGGCTTTCCAACATCGTCGAGAAGGCGATGGGTTCGATCATCAAGAGCGGCTCCTCGCCTATCTCCGGCGTGGTGCCGCCTGGCGAGAAGGCGCGGCAAAAAGG
>DASSRF010000255.1:0-4833 GCA_035701945.1 Caldimonas sp.
CCAGGTCTCGTGGGGGACGATGCTCGCCGAGGCGCAGAGCGACCTCATCCTCGGCCACTGGTGGCAGCTCGCCGCGGCGACCGCGATGATGGCCGTCTTCGTCACCGCGTTCTCGCTCATGACCGACGCGCTGCGCGACGCGCTCGATCCCAAGTTGCGAGGGCTCGAATGAGGGGCTGTCAGCGGAGGTCGACATCGTGAGCGCGCTGCTGTCGATCCGCGAGCTGCGCGTCGCCTTTCGCCTCGGCCGCGAGGGCGGCGTCGTGCAGCGGATCGAAGCGGTGCGCGGCGTCGGCTTCGACGTCGCCGAGAACACGACGGTCGCGCTCGTCGGCGAGTCGGGCTCGGGCAAGAGCGTGACCGCGATGTCGATCCTGAACCTGCTTCCGGACAACGCCGAGCGGAGCGGCTCGATCACGTTCCGGGGCCGCGACATGCTCGCGGCGTCGCGCGAGGAGCTGCAGGCGCTGCGCGGGCGCGAGATCGCGTGCGTGTTCCAGGATCCGATGAGCTCGCTCAACCCGGTCTTCACCGTCGGCGCGCAGCTCGTCGAGCCGCTCCTCAGGCACCTCGGCATGGGCCGCCGCCAGGCGCTCGCGCGCGCCGAGGCGCTGCTCGCCGAGGTCGGCATGCCCGAGCCGCGACGGCGCCTCGCCGCGTATCCGCACCAGCTCTCGGGCGGCCAGCAGCAGCGCGTGATGATCGCGATGGCGCTCGCGTGCGAGCCGAAGCTGCTGATCGCCGACGAGCCGACGACCGCGCTCGACGTCACGATCCAGCGCCAGATCCTCGAGCTCCTCGCCAGGCTCAAGGAGCAGCACCGCATGGCGATGCTCTTCATCAGCCATGACCTCGGCGTCGTCGGCGAGATCGCCGACCACGTCGTCGTCATGCGCCACGGCGTCGTCCGCGAGCAGGGGCCGGTCGCGAAGATCTTCGCCGCGCCCGAGGACGCCTACACGCAGGCGCTGCTCGCGTGCCGGCCGACGCTCGAGCAGCGCGCGCCGCGGCTTCGCGTCGTCGACGACCACATCGCCGGCCGCGCCGCCGCTGCCAGCGCGAAGGCGAAGGATCCGAACGCGCGCGTCATCCTCGAGGCGACCGACCTGACGAAGAGCTTCTGGATTCCGCGCGGCGTCTTCGGCCGCGCCGAGTTCCGCGCCGTCAAGGGCGCGACGTTTCGCCTCCGCGCCGGCCACACGCTCGGCCTCGTCGGCGAGTCGGGGTCGGGCAAGACGACGCTCGGCCTGACGCTGCTGCGCCTGCACGAGGCCAACGGCGGCCCGGTCGGCGGCAAGGCGATGTTCGACGGCAAGGACCTGCTCGCGCTCACGCGCGCCGAGCTGCTGCCGATGCGCAAGCGCATCCAGGTCGTGTTCCAGAACCCGTACGCGTCGCTCAACCCGCGCTTCACGATCGGGCAGACGCTCGTCGAGCCGATGGCGATCCACGGCGTCGGCGCCGACGACGACGACCGGCGCGCCCGCGCGAGCGCGCTGCTCGCCAAGGTCGGCCTCGACGAGAGCGCGTTCCACAAGTACCCGCACGAGTTCTCGGGCGGCCAGCGGCAGCGCATCGCGATCGCGCGCTGCCTGACGCTGAGCCCCGAGGTGCTCGTCCTCGACGAGGCGGTGAGCGCGCTCGATGTCTCGGTGCAGGCGCAGGTGCTCAACCTCCTGAAGGACCTGCAGGACGAGCTCGGGCTCGCCTACATCTTCATCAGCCACGACCTCGCGGTCGTGCGCTTCATGGCCGACGAGGTGCTCGTCATGCAGGACGGCAACGTCGTCGAGCAGGCCGGCGTCGAGCAGATCCTCGAGCACCCGAAGCAGGACTACACGCGTCGCCTGCTCGCCGCGATCCCGCGCGGCTACCGCGCCGCTGCCTGACCGCCGCGCCGGCGCCGCGAGCGCACGCCGCGCCCGAGCTCGATCGCGAGCAGCACCGCCACCGACGCGCTGAACGCGCCGATCCCGGTCGGGTGCGCGGCGGCGAGCCGCGCCGCCTGCAGCAGCGCCGCGGGCTGGACCTGCTCGACGAAGCGCGCGAGCTCGGCGACCTGCTCAGGCGAGAAGAGCGCGGCGTCTTCGATCGCGAACGAGATGACGCCGGCGCCGCTGCGCGACAGCAGCGTCGTGAACGCGCCGGCAGCGACGCTCGCAAGCGCGAGCGGGCCGAGCGGCCGCACCAGGCAGGCGACGAGACGTTTCCTCAGCACGTGATTGGCCGAGCGGTACAGGCGCGCCAGCAAGCGCGGCGCGCGCCCGCTCGCGGCGGGGGGCGACGGCATCGCAACGGCGACTGCGGGATCGGGGGCATCGTCGAATTCGTCGGACATCGCTCGCTCCAGGGGATCGGGAGTGGACCACGGACGACGGCGTCCGTTCCACCGCGACCCTCCTCTTGGCGGGGCGATGGGTCGGCATCGCGACAGCCGGGTAACAACTGCTTGCGACTCCGACGCGCGCTGTCGCGCCGCCGCCCGTCTTGTCAGCGACAGCGCTCGCGTGCGTGCGCCGCGCCGCGGCGAACCGTGGCGCCGGTCACGCGACGCGCTTGGCATGCTCGTTGCGCTGCACTCGTCACGCGCGCGACGCTGCAACGGGTTGTTCGGCGGCGCGCGCCAACCGAAAGCCCGCCATGTCGCCGCGTCCCGTGCTCGTCACTGCTCCCTCCCGCCGCACCGCAGCGCCGCGCTGCCACGGCGGTGCGTCTTCGCTGCTTCGCCTGTCAGCTGCAGCGCTGCCGCGCCACGCCGTCGCCGCACGCGCAAGCGGCTGGCGCGAGCTCGACGATGCCGCGGCCGTCGAGCACGTCGTCCGTCGGCCGCTGTGCGCGCCGGGCGCGACGCTCTGGTCGTGAGCGGGCGCGAGGAGTTGCCATGCTGACCTCCGCCTCCGCAACCGCATCGCTGATCCCGAAGACGGGCGCGGTGCGAACGACGCCGATCCCGCTCGCCGTCGTCCACCGCCCGCAGGTGCTCGCGCGACCGCGCCCGATGCCGCAGCAGCTCACGCTCTTCGGACCGCCGGGAGCGATCCGCCGCTGACGCGTTCGATTTCGGACGCTGCGCCGGACGCGAGCCAGTGAGCCCCACTCGCTTGCGCCTGGGTCGATCGGGAGATCCTCGCCCGATTCGAAAAAACGGCGTCCAGGAGGAGCGGGCCGATCGGGGTTGTTAGAGAGCGAGCCCCGAACCCGCTGTCCCGCTCCTCCTTCTTTGTCTGCTGCGTCGTTGCCGTCGGGGCGCTGCGCTTCGGGCAAGCCCTCTCCACCCGAGCGCGACGCGACCGGACACTGACCGCGAGGCGCCCCCGTCGGGGCGCGGGGCGCGGCCATGCCGATCCGTCGTCGCTCGCTCGTCGCATTCGCCGCCGCGGCGCTCGCTTCGCGCTCGCTGCGCGCGCAAGGCGCATGGCCGAACAAGCCGGTCAAGATCGTCGTTCCGTTCGCTCCCGGCGGCACGACCGACATCCTCGCGCGCGCGCTCGCGCCCGAGCTCGCCAAGGCCTTCGGCCAGAGCTTCATCATCGAGAACAAGGCCGGCGCCGGCGGCAACCTCGGTGCCGACATCGTCGCCAAGTCTCCCGCCGACGGCTACACGCTGCTGATGGGCACGGTCGGCACGCAGGCGATCAATCCTTCGCTCTATCCGAAGATGCCGTACGACGCGGCGAAGGACTTCGCGCCGATCACGCTCGTCGCCGGCGTGCCGAACGTGCTCGTCATGAACCCGGCAAAGGCGAAGGCCGCCGGGATCACCGACGTGCGTTCGCTGATCGCGTACGCGCGCGCGAATCCGGGCAAGCTCAACATGGCGTCGAGCGGCAACGGCACCTCGATCCATCTCTCCGGCGAGCTCTTCAAGACGATGACCGGAACGTACATGGTCCACTTCCCGTACAAGGGATCGGGGCCGGCCCTGCTCGACCTGATCGGCGGGACGATGGACCTGATGTTCGACAACCTGCCTTCGTCGCTGCCGCACGTGAAGGCCGGCAAGCTCGTCGCGCTCGCGGTGACGAGCAGCGAGCGCAGCGCGGCGCTCCCCGACGTCCCGACCGTCGCCGAAGCCGGCCCGGTGAAAGGCTTCGAGGCGACGTCTTGGTTCGGCCTGCTCGCACCGGCGGGAACGCCGGCCGACATCGTCCAGCGCGTCCAGCAGGAGTCGGCGAAGGCGCTCGCCTCGGCGGCGCTGAAGGAGCGGCTGCTGTCGCAGGGCGCGATCCCGGGCGGCACGAGCCCCGCCGAATTCGGCCGCTTCATCGCCGCCGAGACGAAGAAGTGGGCGGCGGTGGTGAAGGCGTCGGGAGCGAAGGTCGACTAGGCCGGCGGCTCTACTCGTCGGTCTTCCCTCGTTCGATCGCCATCTCGATCTGCTCCTGCACCTGGCGCGCGCCGCGCTCGGCGGCGCCGGGATCGAGCTCGGCCTGCGGCGCGACCTTGCGCGCGACGCCTTCGAGCGTGTCGGGGTCGGTCATCAGCGCGTGCGCGAGCGCCGAGATCGCGCACAGTCCGCGCTTGGCGACGTGCATCGGCAGCTCGAGCGTGCTGTTGACGATGACGTGGTAGCGCACGCTGTCGACCGCCTCGGGCTTGACGCCCCAGCTCTCGCACAGCGCAGCGCCGAGCGTGTCGTGGCTGACGCCGAACTTCTGGTGCTCGAGCAGCAGCAGCTCCTCGTCGTTCTTCGCCTCGGCGATGAGCGGACGGTAGCGGTCGGTGGCGTGGCGGAACATGACCGCCTTGCCGCACTCCTCGAACAGGCCCGCCGAGTGCGCAGCCCAGGCATCGAGTCCGAGCGCGTTCGCGATCCGCCCCATCAGCAGCGCG
>DASSRF010000256.1:0-9327 GCA_035701945.1 Caldimonas sp.
GAACGTCAAGCGCGACAAGGTGAACTTCATGACCGGCGTGGTGTTCTCCAACATCATGCTGCCCGCGCTGCCCGAGGCCTTCGACGCCAAGACCATCTACCTGAGCACCAACGCGGCGCCGTCGTCGATGGCGGGCAAGGACTGCAACCCGCTGTTCTTCGCGGTCTCGTGGCCGAACGACGCGTACCACGAGGCGGCCGGCGAGTTCGCCAACCAGAAGAACCTGAAGAGCGTCTATCTCGTCGCCCCGAACTACCAGGCCGGCAAGGACTCGCTCGCCGGCTTCAAGCGCACGTTCAAGGGCCAGGTCGTCGGCGAGAACTACACCAAGCTCGGCCAGCTCGACTACGCCGCCGAGCTCGCCGAGATCCGCGCCGCCAAGCCGCAGGCGGTCTACATCTTCCTGCCCGGCGGGATGGGCATCAACTTCATCAAGCAGTACGTGGGCGCCGGCCTCGGCAAGGACACGACGCTGCTGCTGCCCGGCTTCTCGGCCGACCAGGACGTCATCAATCCGGTCGGCGGCGCGATGGCGGGCCTGTTCAACACCGCGCACTGGTCGCCCGACTTCACCAACGCCGCCAACCAGAGGTTCGTCGCCGAGTTCGAGAAGGAATACAAGCGCGTGCCGACGCTCTATGCGTCGCAGGGCTACGACGCCGCGCAGCTGATCGCCGCGGCGGTGCGCGACACCAAGGGCAAGCTCGAGGACCAGCCGGCGGTGCTGAAGGCGCTGCGCGCGGCGAAGTTCGACTCGGTTCGCGGCCCGTTCAAGTTCAACACCAACCAGTACCCGATCCAGAACTACTACGTGCGCACCGTCGGCAGCGACGGCAAGGGCGGCCTCATCAACAAGTCGTTCAACGAGCCGATCCTGAAGAACCACGGCGACGCGTACGTGCAGAGCTGCGCGATGAAGTGACGCGCGGGGCGCGACACCGCCGCTCTCCGCCGCGCTGAACCGATGGCCGGCGTCCTCGTCCTCGAGCAGGCGCTGAACGGCCTGCAGTTCGGCCTCATGCTGTTCCTGCTCGCGGCGGGGCTGACGCTCGTCTTCGGCGTGATGGACATGATCAACCTCGCGCACGGCTCGCTCTACATGGTCGGCGCGTTCCTCGCCGCGTGGCTGGTCGGGCTGACGGGCTCGTTCACGCTCGGCGTCGTCGGCGCCGTCGCGCTGACGTTCGCGTTCGGGATGGCGCTCGAGGCGGGCCTCCTGCGCACGCTCTACGCGCGCGACCACCTCTCGCAGGTGCTCGCGACGTTCGCGCTGATCCTGATCCTCAACGACGGCACCAAGATGGTCTTCGGCAACGACCTGCCGCTGTCGGCGCCGGCTGCCCTCGCCGGCCCGGTCGAGCTGCTGCCGGGGCTGCAGTACCCGGCGTACCGGCTGCTGATCCTCGCCGTCGGGCTCGCGCTCGCGGTGCTGCTCTGGCTGCTCGTCCAGAAGACGCGGCTCGGCGCGCTCGTGCGCGCGGGCGCGTCGAACCGAACGATGGCGACGGCGATGGGAACCGACATCGCGAGCCTCTTCACCGTCGTCTTCGGCATCGGCGCGGCGCTCTGCGCGGTCGCAGGCGCGCTGCTCGGGCCGCTCCTCGCGGTGCAGGTCGGGATGGGCGAGAACATCCTCATCCTCGCCTTCGTCGTCATCGTCATCGGCGGCATCGGCTCGATCCGCGGCGCGCTCGTCGGCGCGATCCTCGTCGGCGCCGTCGACACGCTCGGGCGCACGCTGCTGCAGCACGTGCTGCGCGAGTTCCTGCCGCCGCAGTGGGCGAGCGCCGCCGGACCGGCGTTCGCGTCGATCGCCGTCTACGTCTTCATGGCGATCGTCCTCGCGGTGCGGCCGCAGGGCCTGTTCCCGACGCGGGGATGAGCCGCCGCACGCCGAGCTCCTTCGCTTCGCTCAGGACGACGGCGCGGTGCCTGCCATGCTGAGCGCAGCGAAGCATCTCGCGTCACGCGGTGCGCTGGCGATCGTCCTCGTCGCGGTCGCGGCGATCGCCGTTCCGTTCGTCCTCCGCGCGCTCGGGCTCGACTTCTATCTCAGCCTCGCGAGCCGGATCGTCGTCTTCGCGATCGCGGCGACGAGCCTCAACCTCGTCCTCGGCTACGCCGGGCTCGTCTCGTTCGGGCACGCCGCGTTCTTCGGCCTCGGCGCATACGTCACCGCGATCCTGATCACCGAGGGCGTGCAGAGCGGGCCGCTGCACCTCGTCGCGACGGTCGCCGTGACGACGCTCGCCGCGCTCGTCATCGGCGCGATCTCGCTGCGCACGCGCGGCGTCTACTTCATCATGATCACGCTCGCGTTCGCGCAGATGCTCTTCTATCTCGCCAACTCGGTGAAGGGCTACGGCGGCGACGAGGGCCTGAACATCCGCTCGCGGTCGCTCTTTGCGCTCGGCGACCGGGTGCTCGACCTCAAGGATCCGCTCGCGCTCTACTACGTCGCGCTCGCCGTCCTCGCGGCCTCGCTCGTCGCGCTCGCGCGCTTCGCGCCGTCGCCGTTCGGTCGCGCCGTGCTCGCGATGCGCGACGACGACGTCCGCGCCGAGGCGCTCGGCTTTCCGACCTACCGCTACAAGCTGCTCGTCTTCGTCGTCGCCGGTGCGCTCGGCGGCGTCGCCGGCGCGCTCAGCGTCAACCTGCAGGGCTACGTCAGCCCGAACGCGATGCACTGGACGCAGTCGGGAACGCTGATGGTCATGGTCATCCTCGGCGGCGTCGCCACCGTCTGGGGCGGCGCGGTCGGCGCGCTCGCGCTCCTCGTCCTCGAGGAGGCGCTCTCGTCGTGGACCGAGCACGCCGAGTTCTGGACCGGGATCGTGCTGCTCGCCGTCGTGCTGTTCGCGCGCCAGGGGCTGGTCGGCCTCTGGTCCGGCGCTGCGTTGCCGTCGCACCGTCATCCTGAGCGAAGCGAAGGATCCGTGCGACGCGTGCGGCGGGATTCTTCGCTTCGCTCGGAATGACCGCGGCAGGCACACCGCTTCTCTGCGTGCGCGGCCTCGAGAAGCGCTTCGGTGGCGTCGTCGCGACCGACCGCGTCGACCTCGACGTCGCGCCCGGCGAGATCCACGCGCTGATCGGCCCGAACGGCGCCGGCAAGACGACGCTCGTCGCGCAGCTCGGCGGCCAGCTCGCGAGCGACCGCGGCCGGATCGAGTTCGCCGGCGACGACGTCACCCGGCTGCCCGCGCACGTGCGCGCGCGGCGCGGGCTCGCGCGCTCGTTCCAGATCACGCGGCTGTTCAAGAGCGCGAGCGTCGTCGACAACGTCGCGCTCGCGGTGCTCGCCGTCTCGCCGCCGGCGATCAACGGCTGGCGGTCGCTGCGGCGCAACGGCGGCGTCCACGCGCGCGCCCGCCAGGCGCTCGACGAGGTCGAGCTCGGCGCCAAGGCGAACGAGCCGATCGAGCGCCTCTCGCACGGCGAGCGGCGCGCGCTCGAGGTCGCGATGACGCTCGCGAGCCGGCCGAAGCTGATGCTGCTCGACGAGCCGATGGCCGGGATGGGCGCCGAGGAGTCGGCGCGCATCGAGCGGCTCGTCGGCGGCCTGCGCGCATCGACGACGGTGCTCCTCATCGAGCACGACGTCGACGCCGTGTTCCGCCTCGCCGACCGCGTCTCGGTGCTCGTCTCGGGGCGCGTGATCGCGACAGGGTCGCCCGCCGCGGTGCGCAGCGACCCCGCGGTGATCGCCGCCTACCTCGGCGACGAAGCGGCATGACGACCGCACCGGCGCCGCTCCTCGAGCTCGCCGGCGTGCACGCCGGCTACGGCGCGAGCGAGGTGCTGTTCGGCGTCGACCTCGCGGTCGGGCGCGGCGAGATCGTCGGCGTCCTCGGCAGGAACGGCATGGGCAAGACGACGCTCGTGCGCACGGTCATCGGCGTCGTGCGGCCGAGCGCGGGCGCGATCGCGTTCGCCGGCCGCGCGATCGGCGGCCTCGCGCCGAACCGCGTCGCGCGCCTCGGCGTCGCGATCGTTCCCGAAGGACGCCAGGTGTTCCCGAACCTCAGCGTCGAGGAGCACCTCACCGCGTTCCACCGCCGGGGCGTCGATGGCGGCGAAGCGTGGACTCCGGCGCGCGTCTTCGCGATGTTCCCGGCGCTCGCCGAACGTCGCCGCCACCTCGGCAACCAGCTCTCGGGCGGCGAGCAGCAGATGCTCGCGATCGGCCGCGCGCTCGTCACCAATCCGCTGCTGCTGATCCTCGACGAAGCGACCGAGGGCCTCGCTCCGCTCGTTCGCGAGGAGATCTGGCAGGCGCTCGCCGCGCTGCGCAGCGCCGGGCTCGCGATGATCGTGATCGACAAGTACGTCGAGCGGCTGGTCGCGATCGGCGATCACCACGTGATCGTCGAGAAGGGGCGGATCGCGTGGCGCGGCAGCTCGCAGGCCCTCGGCGCCGACCGCTCGCTCTGGCATCGCCATCTCGGCGCGTGAGCGCGCTACCCTGTCGTCTCGTTCGCCTCGGAGTTCCACGATGACGTCGCGCTTCGCCGCCCCGCTCCTCCTCGCCGCGTCGCTGCTGGCGTCGTGCGGCACCCAGGTCGTCAACCCGGTCACGGGGCAGACCGAGCGCACGGCGATGGACGAGGCGTCGGAGATCACCGAGGGCGCGAAGGCGCACAAGGACGTCCTCCAGGAATACGGCGCGGTCGACGACCCGAAGCTGCAGGCCTACGTCGGTGCGCTCGGCCAGCGGCTCGCGGCGCAGTCGCACCGGCCGAACCTGCAGTGGACCTTCACCGTCCTCGACAGCCCCGAGATCAACGCCTTCGCGCTGCCGGGCGGCTACGTCTACGTGACGCGCGGGATCATGGCGTATCTGGAGAGCGAGGCCGAGCTCGCCGGCGTCATGGGCCACGAGATCGGCCACGTCACCGCGCGGCACGCGGCGCAGCGGGCGACGCGGCAGCAGAACGCCGGCATCGGCGTGATCGCGGCGACCGTGCTCGGCGCGGTGCTCGAGGCCGGCGGCCTGAGCGGAGCGACCAACATCGCGAACAAGGCGTCGTCGAGCGCCGCCGCGGGCTACGTCGCCGCGTACAGCCGCGACCAGGAGTCGCAGGCCGACGAGCTCGGCGCGGAATACCTCTCGCGCAACCGCTACGACCCGAAGAACATGGTCGACGTCATCCAGGTGCTGAAGAGCCAGGAGCAGTTCGCGATCGACACCGCGAAGGCCGAGGGCAAGCCGGCGCCGACCAGGTCGAGCTGGCTGTCGACGCACCCGGCGAACGACAGGCGCCTCGCCGACATCCAGGCGTACGCCGCGAAGTACAAGGGCCAGGCCGGCTACGCCGACGACGGCCGCGAGCGCTACCTGCAGGCGATCGCGGGGATGACGTTCGGCGACAGCGCGCAGCACGGGCTCGTGCGCGGCCGCAACTTCTACCATCCCGGCCTCGGCATCGCGCTGACCGCGCCCCAAGGCTGGCAGATCGCGAACAGCGCCGAGGCGGTGGTCGTCGTCAACGCCGCTGCCGACGCCGGCCTCGTCGTTCGCACGGTACCGCCCAAGGCCGGCAGCACGCACGAGGAAGTCATCCGCAACGTGCTGAAGCCGGTCGACGGCCGGACCGAGAAGCGCACGATCCATGGCCTCGCGGCGACGCACTTCAGCGGCACCGCGCGCAACGACCAGGGGCAGACGCGTCCGGTGACGCTGACGCTGGTCTCCGGCCCCGGCGAGCGCACGTACTGGCTGCAGTACGCGGCGAAGGACGCCGCGGCGCGGCAGCGCGCCGAAGCGGGGCTCGTCGAAGCCGAGTCGTCGTTTCGCGCCCTCACTGCGGCCGATCGCGCCGCGGCGAAGCCGTGGCGCGTGCGCACCGCAGCGTATCCGCGCGGCGGCTTCGCCGAGCTGGCGAAGTCGTCGCCGCTGCCGCGCGCCGAGGCGCAGTTGCGCCTCGTCAACGGCGTCTACGGCGGCGACGGCGAGCCCAGGGTCGGGCAGCTCGTCAAGATCGTCGACTAGCGTCGCGAGGCGCGCCGACGCGAGCGTCGGCATCGATCACGCCGGCGGCGGCATCGATCACTCCGGCGGCGGCCCCGAGACCGGCAGGCTCGGCCGCCAGACGCGCACGACCGATTCGATGCCGATCGTCCGCGGCGGCGAGTCGCGCCCGAAGTGGTCGGTGACGAGGCACGCTTCGTCGACGTACTTGCCGAGCCGGTTCCAGTCGGTGACGACGACCGCGACGGCATTGCCGTCGGCGTTGCGGCGCACCTCCTCGACGTACGACGTGTGCAGGCGCCGCCCCTTGTCGCGGATCGGCGTCATGACGACGTCGCCCGGCTGGACGTCCTTCGGCTCGACGTTGCCGCGCCACGTCTCGGCCATGCCGCGCTGCCGCTTGCCGGTCTTCAGCTGGATGTAGTCGACCGAGTAGCCCTTCTTCGCGAGCCACTGCGAGCAGTCCTTGGCACCCGCACCCTGCGCCGACGCCGCCGACGCCGCGAGCAGCGCCGCTGCGACGACGGCCGCGCTGCACGCAAGGTTGCACCGGCGCGCTGCCGTCACCGCGCGCGCGCCTTCTCGCCGTAGCGCGCGCGAACGGCGGCGAGCGCCTCGTCGTACGCGGCCGTCGCGTCGTCGAGCCGGCTGACGGTCATCATCAGGTCCTTGAGCAGGCCGTTGTGGAGGCGGTAGCACCAGCCGTGGACGACGACCTCCTGGCCGCGCTGCCACGCTTCCTGGACGACGGTCGTCTGGCAGACGTTGAGCGCCTGCTCGACGACGTTGAGCTCGCACAGCGCGTTGACGCGCTCGTCGGCGGCGACCGTCGCGAGCCAGTCGGCGTGGCGGTTGCGGACGTCCTGGACGTGGCGGATCCAGTTGTCGACGAGGCCGACGCTGCGGTTCTCGAGCGCCGCGGCGACGCCGCCGCACTGCGAATGGCCGACCACGATGATGTGGTGGACCTTGAGGACGTCGATCGCGAACTGGATGACCGACAGGCAGTTGAGGTCCGAGTGGACGACGACGTTGGCGACGTTGCGGTGGACGAAGAGCTCGCCCGGGGCGAGGTCGACGAGCTCGTTCGCGGGGACGCGGCTGTCGGCGCAGCCGATCCAGAGGTACTGCGGCGCCTGCTGCTGCGACAGCCCGGTGAAGAAGCCCGGGCGCGCGGCTTCCATCTTGGCGGCCCAGCGGCGGTTGCTGTCGAGCAGCTCGGTGAGCGTGTTCGTCATGGCCCGACGATAGCAAGACGACGATCGGCGCGCGACCCGGCCGGCCGATTGCTCGGTGAACGGCACCTCGGCTGCAGACCACGACCGCATGGCGACCGTCGACGACCCCGCTTCCCGCTTCGTCCGCGTCCGCGGCGCCCGCGAGCACAACCTCCAGGACGTCGACGTCGACATTCCGCGCGACGCGCTCGTCGTCTTCTCCGGCGTCTCGGGGTCGGGCAAGTCGTCGCTCGCGTTCGGCACCGTCTACGCCGAGGCACAGCGCCGCTACTTCGAGTCGGTCGCGCCGTACGCGCGGCGGCTCATCGACCAGGTCGGCGTCCCGGACGTCGACGACATCGGCGGGCTGCCGCCCGCGGTCGCGCTGCAGCAGCAGCGCGGAACGCCGGGGTCGCGCTCGTCGGTCGGCAGCGTGACGACGCTCTCGAGCCTCGTGCGCATGCTCTATTCGCGCGCCGGCACGTACCCGCAGAAGCAGCCGATGCTCTATGCGGAGGACTTCTCGCCGAACACCGCGCAGGGCGCGTGCCCGCGCTGCCACGGGCTCGGGCGCGTCTACGAGGTGACCGAGCGCGCGATGGTGCCCGACGACTCGCTCACGATCCGCGAGCGCGCGATCGCGTCGTGGCCGCCGGCGTGGCACGGCCAGAACCTGCGCGACATCCTCGTCTCGCTCGGCGTCGACGTGGACCTTCCGTGGCGCGAGCTGCCGAAGAAGACGCGCGACTGGATCCTCTTCACCGACGAGACGCCGACGGTGCCGGTCTACCCCGGCTTCACACCCGCCGAGACGCGCGCGGCGATCCGGCGCAAGACCGAGCCCGCGTACATGGGGACCTTCACCGGCGCGCGCAACTATGTGCTGCACACGTTCGCGACGACGCAGAGCCCGCTGATGAAGAAGCGCGTCTCGCGCTTCATGACCGGAACGCTCTGCCCCGCGTGCGACGGCAAGCGGCTGAAGAAGGAAGCGCTCGCGGTGACGTTCGCCGGCCTCGACATCGGCGAGCTCGCGCACCTGCCGCTCGACCGCGTCGCCGAGGCGCTCGCGCCAGCAGCGGCGGGCCGCTTCGACCTGCTCGAGGACGAGCCGGCGCGGCGTTCGCGCAAGGCGCGCCCGTCGTCGAGCGAGCCGGCGTACGACCGCGCCGCGGCGCGCGCCGACATCGCGCGCCGCGTCGCTGCCGGCGGTTCGGCGCACGCCGGCGCGTTCGACGTCCGCCGCACGCCCAACCTCTCGGAGGAAAAGCGCATCGCCGCGCAGCGCATCGCCGCCGACGTCGTCGCCCGGATCCAGACGCTGCAGTCGCTCGGCCTCGGCTACCTCTCGCTCGACCGCTCGACGCCGACGCTCTCGCCGGGCGAGCTGCAGCGCCTGCGCCTGGCGACGCAGATCCGCTCGAACCTCTTCGGCGTCGTCTACGTGCTCGACGAGCCGACCGCCGGGCTGCACCCGAAGGACGGCGCGGCGCTCCTCTCCGCGCTCGATGCGCTGAAACGCTCGGGCAACTCGATCTTCGTCGTCGAGCACGACCTGGCGACGATGCGGCGCGCCGACTGGATCGTCGACGTCGGCCCCGATGCGGGCGAGCGCGGCGGGCGCGTCCTCTACAGCGGGCCGCCGGCGGGCCTCGAGCAGGTCGAGGCGTCGCACACCGCGCGCTACCTGTTCGGCGCCGCGCCGCTGCCGGCGAGCCGCGCGCGCGCGCCGCACGGCTGGCTCGAGATGCGCGGCATCACGCGCAACAACCTGACCGATCTCGACGCGCGATTCCCGCTCGGCGTGCTGACGGCGGTGACCGGCGTCTCGGGCTCCGGCAAGTCGACGCTCGTGAGCCAGGCGCTCGTCGAGCTCGTCTGCCGCCACCTCGGCCACGAGCCCGCGACCGACGAGGACGACGACGAGCGCACGTCGGGCGAGCCGACGCTCGCCGAGGAGACGCGCGGCCGCATCGCTTCGGGCATGGAGCGGATCCAGCGGCTCGTTCGCGTCGACCAGAAGCCGATCGGCCGCACACCGCGCTCGAACCTCGCGACGTACACCGGCCTCTTCGATCACGTACGCAAGCTCTTTGCGTCGACCAAGCTGGCGCTCTCGCGTCACTACAACGCGGGACG
>DASSRF010000257.1:0-3473 GCA_035701945.1 Caldimonas sp.
GTCGCGCCAAGAAGGCGGCGGCGCGCGGCCGCCGCAGGAGCTGACATGGCCGAAGCAGCGACGAAGGAGAAGGGAGAGAAGCCCCCCGAGCCCGCGCTCGCCGAGCGGCTGCGGCTCGAGGTCGAGCGCGCGGTCCAGCGCAGCTTGAAGGGCGTCGAGCTCTTCGGCGCGCCGCCGCCGACGGTCGGCAGGACGGCGAAGACCGTGCTGCACCGTCGCGGCACGCTCTCGCTCTACCACTACCACGCGACCGCCGACGAGATCTACCGCGTGCCGCTGCTGTTCGTGATGGCGCCGACCAACAAGGCGTACATCCTCGACCTCGCGCCGGGGCAGAGCCTGATCGAGTTCCTGCTCGCGCGCGGCTACGACGTCTACCTGATGGACTGGAACCCGCCGGGCGACGACGAGCGTGACCTCAGGATCGAGGACTACGTGCTCGACTTCATCCCCGACTGCCTGCGCCGCGTGCAGGAAGACTCGGGCGAGGACGACGTCACGCTGATCGGCTACTGCGCCGGCGGCATGCTCTCGGCGATCCACGTCGCGCTCCTTCCCGACGGGCCGGTGAAGAACCTGGTCTGCTTCACGACGCCGGTCGATTTCAGCAAGATGAACCTGTTCCGCTCGATGTCGGACGCGAAGGTGTTCGACGTCGACAAGCTCGTCGACAGCGTCGGCATCATTCCCGCCGACCTGGTCGTCGCCGGCTTCGACGCGCTGCGCCCGGCGAGCCGCGTCGCCGGCCAGCTGCGCCTGTGGGACAACCTCTGGAACGACGAGTTCGTGAAGGGCTTCAGGATGATGGAGCGCTGGGGCAACGAGACGCTGCCGCTGCCGGGCGGCTACTTCCGCCAGACCGTCAAGGAGCTGCTGCGCGGCAACGCGCTCCACGAGGGCACGCTCAGGATCGGCGGCCGCAAGGTCGATCTCGGCAACATCCGGGTGCCGTTCCTGCACGTGATCGCCCAGTACGATCACATCGTGCCGCCGGCGTGCGCGCACCCGCTCGTCGAGCGCGTCGGCTCGCGCGACAAGGAAGAGGTCGTCCTGCCCGGCGGCCATGTCAGCATCGCGGCGGGAGCCAACGCCGTCAAGCGGATGTGGCCGAAGCTCGACTCGTGGCTGCAGAAGCGTTCGACATGACCGAGACACGCACCTATCCGAGAACGGTCTCCTGCGGCGACGCCGAGGTCGAGATCGCGCGCATGACGGGCGCCGACCGCGCCGCGCTGGTCGCGTTCGTCGCGACGCTGCCGACGCAGGACCTGCTGTTCGTGCCGCGCGACCTCGGCCACCCGAAGGTCGTCGACGCGTGGATGCGATCCATCGACGCCGGCGAGCTGGTGAGCCTCGTCGCGCGCTCGAACGGAGAGATGGTCGGCTGCACCGCGATCTTCGTCGACGAGCTGAGCTGGTCGAAGCACGTCGGCGAGCTGCGCGTGCTCGTCTCGCCGGCGTGGCGCGGTCGCGGCCTCGGCCGCGCGCTGATCCAGGAGTGCTTCGCGCAGGCGCTCGAGCTCGGCCTCACGAAGCTCGTCGCGCAGATGACGGTCGACCAGCGCGCCGCCATCGCCGTCTTCGAGGAGCTCGGCTTTCGCGCCGAGGCGCTGCTCGCCGGCCACGTCGCCGACCGCGACGGCAAGCTGCACGATCTCGTTCTCCTCGCCCACGACGTCGCTGCCGTGCGCGGCCGGATGGAGGCGCTCGGCCTCTCCGACGCGGTCGGCGCCTAGCGCCTGTCATCCGGGAGCAGCCGTGACGCCGACCATCCCGATCCCGAAGCCGAAGGGCGACCCCTTCATCGGCAACCTGCGCGCGATCGACGGCGACGCGCCGATCCAGAGCTTCATGCGGATGGCCAGGATGCTCGGGCCGATCTTCCAGCTCGACGTGCTCGGCAATCCGGTCGTCTTCGTCGGCTCGCAGGCGCTCGTCGACGAGGTCTCGGACGAATCGAGGTTCGACAAGCGCGTCGCCGGGGCGCTGCGCAACATCCGCGACTTCGCCGGCGACGGCCTCTTCACGGCGCGCACCGACGAGCCGAACTGGGCCAAGGCGCATCGGCTGCTGATGCCGGCGTTCGGCCCGATCGGCATCCGCGGCATGTTCGACCGCATGCTCGACATCGCCGAGCAGATGCTGCTGCGCTGGGAGCGCTTCGGCGCCGACAACGTGATCGAGGTCACCGACGACATGACGCGGATGACGCTCGACACGATCGCGCTCTGCGCGTTCGACTACCGCTTCAACAGCTTCTACCAGCGCGAGATGCACCCGTTCATCGGCGCGATGGTCGACGCGCTCGCCGAAGCCGGCGCGCGGACCCGCCGCCCCGAGCTCGCGAGCAAGATGCTGCTGAGGACCAGGCGCGCCTACGAGGACGACCTCGCGCTGATGCGCGACATCGCCGACGCGCTGATCGCCGAGCGCAAGCGCGACCCCGACGCGGCGCAGAAGAAGGACCTGCTCGGGATCATGCTGCAGGGCCGCGATCCGGTCACCGGCGAGGGCCTGTCGGACGAGAACATCCGCTTCCAGCTCGTCACCTTCCTGATCGCCGGCCACGAGACGACGAGCGGGCTGCTCTCGTTCGCGACGTACTTCCTCGTCAAGAACCCGCGCGTCCTGCAGAAGGCGCGCGCCGAGGTCGACGCCGTTCTCGGCGACGAGCTGCCTCGCGTCGAGCAGATCGGCAAGCTCCGCTACATCGAGCAGGTGCTGATGGAGACCTTGCGGCTGTGGCCGACGGCGCCGGCGTTCCAGCTGCGCGCGCGCGAGGACACCGTGATCGGCGGACGCTACGCGATCACCAAGCGCGACACGATCACGATCCTGATCCCGGTCCTCCATCGCGACACGACGGTCTGGGGCGACGACGTCGAGGAGTTCAGGCCCGAGCGCTTCGAGTCCGAGTCGTTCTCGAAGATGCCGCCGAACGCGTGGAAGCCGTTCGGCAACGGCCAGCGCGCCTGCATCGGGAGGCCCTTCGCGATGCAGGAGGCGGTGCTGCTCGTCGCGATGATCCTGCAGCGCTTCGACCTCATCGAGAACGACCCGTCGTACCAGCTGCAGGTCGCCGAGACGCTGACGCTGAAGCCGCACGGCTTTCGCATCCGCGTCAAGCGCCGCGGCAGCGCGTCGTTCCGGCCGCGCGCGGCGGTGCTGCCGCAGGTCGCGGCCAAGCCGGCGGCGACGCCTGCGCCCGCGGTCGCCTCCGGCGAGCAGACGCCGCTCCTCGTCCTCTTCGGTTCGAACACCGGCTCGGCCGAGGCGTTCGCCGAGCGGATCGCGAGCGACGCGAGGGCGCAGGGCTACGCGGCCGAGGTCGGCCCGCTCGACGACCACGCCGGCAGCCTGCCGGCCGAAGGCGCGGTCGCGATCGTGACGGCGTCGTACGAAGGCCATCCGCCGGACAACGCGAAGCAGTTCGCCGCCTGGCTCGAGACGCTCGCGCCCGGCGCGCTGAAGGG
>DASSRF010000258.1:0-9083 GCA_035701945.1 Caldimonas sp.
CAGGCCGTTCGGCGGCGCCGCGAGGCGGCAGCCGTGCGACTCGACGAGCCGCACGGTGCGCATGCGCGCCGCCTCGAGGCGATCGCGGACGCGGTCGGCGTGGCGACGGAGCCAGCCGTGCTCGAGGCAGTGCGCAAGAGCGAGCTCGCCGCCGCTCGGCGTCGCGAGCGTCGTCAAGAGCTTGGTGTCGACGAGGCGATCGAAGAGCGCCGGCGGCGCTGCGAGGAAGCCGACGCGCCAGTTCGGCGTCAGGATCTTCGAGAACCCGGCGACGTAGATCGTGCGCTCGAGCGCGTCGAGCGCGGCGAGGCGAGGCGCGTGCGCGGGAGCGAGGTGCGCGTAGGTGTCGTCCTCGGCGATGTGGAGGTCGAACTCGGCGGCGAGGCGGAGCACGCGGTGCGCCGCCTGCAGGCTGAGCGACGCGCCGGTCGGGTTGTGCAGCACCGAGACCGTGACGTAGAGCCGCGGCCGCGCGTCGGCCGGCTGCGCCTCGATGAGGCGGCGCATCGCGGCGACGTCGGGGCCGTCGGCGCCGCGCGGCACCGGCAGCACGCGCATGCCGAGCGCGGCGAGGCGCGCGTACTCGACCGACCAGCCGGGCTCGTCGACGAGGACGCTGTCGCCGGTGCGCAGCAGGGTTCGCGTGACGACGTCGAGCGCGTGCGTCGCGCCGACCGTCGTCGCGATCTGCTCGGGCGCGGCGGCGATGCCGAACTCGGCGATCTTGGCGGCGAGCGCGGCGCGCAGCCGCGGCTCGCCGGCGGGGTCGCCGTAGTGCAGCGCTGTCGCGTCGCTCTGCACCGCCGCGGTCGCGCGGCGCATCGCCGCGCCGAGCATCGGCGCATCGAGCCATTCGGCGGGCAGCGTGCCGAGCCCCGGCATCGCACGGTCGCCGGGGCGAACGAACATCGCGCGGATCAGCGCCGTCGCGCTGTTCGGCAGCGGCCGCATCGGCGCGACTGCGGCGCCCGGCGGCGCAGGTGATGCCGATCGCGGCTCCGCTTCGCGGACGAAGAAGCCGCGCTGGCGCCGGGCCTCGACGAGCCCGCGTGCCTGCAGCTGGTCGTACGCTGCGACGACCGTCGCCGGGCTGATGCCGTGGGCGCGCGCGCACTCGCGCACCGACGGCAGCCGCGCGCCGGGCGCGAGCAGCCGCTGGCGGATGCGCTCGGCGTAGCGCTGCGAGAGCTGCTCGGCGAGCGTCGTGTCGCTCGCGCGCGCGAGCGCGCCGGCCGCGGTTTCCGGCCCGGCCGCTCGGGGTCGGCGTGCTGCCCGAGACACCGATACAGGGTTGGTCCGCATCGTTCGATCTGTATTGGTCGTGTGCTGGTCGCGACTCTACACTGAGGCGAACGCCACACGGAGGTCGCGATGCGCCGGAACCCTGCCGAAACGCCCTGGCGGCTCGCCGCCCGCACCGCGCGGATGAACGCGTCGGCGATCCGCGAGATCCTCAAGCTCGCCGAGCGTCCCGGGACGCTCTCGCTCGCCGGCGGCTTGCCGTCGGCGGCGACGTTCCCGGTCGACGCGGTGCGCGAGGCGACGGCGCGCGTGCTGCGCGATTCGCCGCGCGAGGCGCTGCAGTACGCCGCGAGCGAGGGCTTCGCGCCGCTGCGCGAGTGGGTGGCGACGCAGATGGCCGGCCAGGGGCTCGACGTCGACGCCGCGAACGTGCTCATCACGACCGGCTCGCAGCAGGGGCTCGACCTCGTCGCCAAGGTGCTGATCGATCCCGGCAGCCCGGTCGCGGTCGAGTCGCCGACGTACCTCGGCGCGCTGCAGGCGTTCGTCGCCTACGAGCCGCGCTTCGTCACCGTCGCTTGCGACGACCGCGGGCCGCTCGCCGACGCGGTCACCGACGTCGCCGGCGCACGCTTCCTCTACGCGCTCGCCAACTTCCAGAACCCGAGCGGGCGCTCGATCGATGCGTCCCGCCGCCTCGCGCTCGCGCGTGCGGCCGCGGCGGCACGGGTGCCGATCGTCGAGGACAACCCGTATGGCGAGCTCTGGTACGACGCGCCGCCGCCGGCGCCGATCGCGAGCCACTGGAGCGAAGGGACCGTCTACCTCGGCAGCTTCTCGAAGGTGCTCGCACCCGGCCTCAGGCTCGGCTACGTGATCGCGCCGCCGGCGCTCCTCGCGCGGCTCGTCCACGCCAAGCAGGCCGCCGACCTGCACACGCCGGTCTTCAACCAGCGCGTCGTCCACGAGATCGTCAAAAACGGCTTTCTCGACGCCCACGTGCCGACGATCCGCGCGCGCTACCGCGTGCAGCGCGACGCGATGGCGGCCGCGCTCGCGACGCATCTGCCGACGTCGGGTCCCCTCGCGTGTCGCTGGCAGACGCCGGCGGGCGGCATGTTCTTCTGGGTCGAGCTGCCCGAGGCGATCGACAGCGAGCTGCTGCTCGCGAAGGCGATCGAACGCGGCGTAGCGTTCGTTCCCGGGGTGCCGTTCTTCGCCGGCGCGCCGCGCCGCAATGCGATGCGGCTCTCGTTCGTCACCGTCGAGCCGGCGGCGATCGAGCGCGGCGTCGCGGCGATCGCAGCGGCGCTCGCCGAGCTGCACGAAGAAGCCAGCGCAGCGCCCGTCGCTGCGGTCGCGGGTCGGCGATGAGCCGCTTCGCGTTCGACCAGGTCGACGTCTTCACCGCCAAGCCGCTCTGCGGCAACGCGCTCGCCGTCGTCCACGGCGCCGACGCGCTCGATGCCGAGCGCATGCAGCGGTTCGCGAGCTGGACCAACCTCAGCGAGACGACGTTCCTGCTCGCGCCGACCGACCGCGACGCCGACTACCGCGTCCGCATCTTCACGCCGACCGGCGAACTGCCGTTCGCGGGACATCCGACGCTCGGCAGCTGCCACGCCTGGCTCGGCCGCGGCGGCGCGGCGAAGCAGAGCGGCGAGATCGTCCAGCAGTGCGGCGTCGGCCTGGTTCGCATCCGCCGCGACGGCAGCGCGCTCGCGTTCGCTGCGCCGCCGCTCGCGCGCAGGGAGGTCGCCGGCGACGACCTCGACGCGGTGCTCGCCGCGCTCGGCATCGGTCGCGATCGCCTCGTCGCTGCGCAGTGGCTGAAGAACGGCCCGGACTGGCTGACGCTGCTGCTCGACTCGGCGGCGACGGTGCTCGCGCTCGCGCCGGACGCCGCGAAGATGGCGCGCTTCGCGACGGTCGGCGTCGTGGGCGCGCATCGTGCCGGCGGCGAGTGCGCGTTCGAGGTGCGCGGCTTCGTCTCGCAGCCGTCGCTCCACGAGGACCCGGTCACCGGCAGCCTCAACGCCGGCATCGCCGAGTGGCTGATCGCGAGCGACCGCGCGCCCGATCGCTACGTCGCTGCGCAGGGTGCGCGGCTCGGTCGCGCCGGGCGCGTTCGCGTCGCGCGCGAAGGCGACCGGTTCTGGATCGGCGGCGAGTCGGTCACCTGCGTGCGCGGCGACGTCGAGCTCTGAGCGGCGCGCGGCCGCTGCGCGAGCGTCAGCGGCGGATGCGCCAGGCGCGAACCAGGCCGCGCCATGCCGCCGACGCGATCGGATCGCGAGCGCGGCGCAGCGCCAAGTAGCGGCGGGCGACGACCCAGGCGGACATCGCGAGCAGCGCGACCAGCGTGCTCGCGAGCACGATCAGCGCGCGCGAAGGCTTCGACTTGTGGTCGGGCGGCAGCGCGACGTCGACCTGCTGCAGCGACGGGCCTTCCTTGGCCTCGTCGAGCTTGGCGATCTCGTACTGGCGCACCATGCTTTCGAGCAGCGTCTCCTGCAGCTTCAGCTCGCGGCGCGCCCGCACGTACTCGATCCCTGCCTCGGGAAGCTTGCCGACCGGCAGCTCGACCGCGCTGCCCGGCGAGCCGCTCTGCGCCGACTCCATCCGCGCGAGCTCGGTTCGCATCGCGCGCAGCTCGGAGTTGAGCCGGATCACCGCCGGGTTCTGCTCGGTCGCGGAAGTCCGCAGCACCTTGAGCTGGACCTCGCGTTCGGCGATCTGCGCGCGCAGCAGCGCCGCATTGGTGATCAGCGCCTCGGCCTGCTTGTCGAGGACGATCACGCCCGACTTCTCCTGCACGCTTCTCAGCGCCTGCTCTGCCTTGACGAGGCTCTCCTTGGTGTCCTGCAGCTGCTTCTCGAAGAAGACGCGGCGCAGCTGCGCCTCGGAGACGGCGAGTCGGCCGAGCAGCTTGGTGACCTCGGCCTCGTGCGCGTTGGCGACGTCGGCAGCGAACTTCGCGTCCTTGTCGTCGACCTCGACGTTGATGACGCCGCTCTTCTTGTCGGCGCTGACGCGGATGTAGCCCGGGACGACGCGGCGCAGCGCCTCGTGGGTCTCGACGTCGTAGTGCTTCTTCAGGTCGAACCTGGCGTCGAGGCCGCGCAGCACGCTGTCGCTCTTCAGGAGCGCGACGTAGAGGTCGTCGGGCGTCTTCGCGGCGAGGCCGCCGGCGAGGCCGCCGAGCGAGCCGAGCGCGGCGAGCGCGGCCGCCGAGCCGCTCTGCTGCTGCGAGCCGGGGGCGAGGAACGACGCACGTGCGGTGTAGATCGGCGGCAGCAGCAGCGCGACGACGAGCGCGGCGATCGCGATCGCGGCCGTCACCGCCGCGATCTGCCGCTTGCTCTCGCCGAGCCAGGTGAGGATCTCGGTCAGCGAGACGGCGGGCGCGTCGTCTTCCTCGGCGTCGTAGAGCGCCTGCAGCGCTTGCTGCGGCGTCGTCGAGTCTGCGCTCAGCATGGCTACTGGTTGAGCGAGTGGATCGCGGCGATGCCGATGCCGAACCCGGAGAAGATCTGCGCGAAGTCCTTGAGGTTGCGCACGAGGGCGCGGCCCCAGGTCTCGAAGTCGAGCTGGTTCGGGACGACGAGCGCGTCGCCGGGCTGCAGCACCTGCGCCTCGAGGCCGCCGCGGCCGAAGAAGCCGCGCCGGTCGGCGGCGGTGTTGACGGTGCCGTCGGCGCGCAGGATGAACATGTTCTCGGTGTCGGCGGCCTCGTCGGCGCCGGCCAGGCGCAGGTAGTCGCCCGCGGTCCTGCCCGGCTTCCACACGAACGCGTTGCTGTTGACGACCGCGCCGGCGACGGTGACGAAGCCCGGCCGCGGCGGCACGTTGATGCGGTCGCCGTTTTCGAGCGGCAGGTCGGGCAGCGCGTCGATCGTGTGGATGTCGGGCGTCAGCTCGAGCGCGATGCGGCCGTTGGGCTGGATCCGCGACAGCCGCGACAGCTGCGCCTGCGTCGCGGTGTTGCTGACGACGGTCGTCGACGCCGCGCCGGTCGGGTCGTCGCGCCGGTTGGCGGCGTCGCGCGCCGCCTGCACCGCCGACAGCGCCTCGAGCCGGCTGATCGCGGTCTGCAGGTTCTCGCGCTGGCGCGCGCGCGTCTCCTCGCGGCTCAGCTCGAGTCCGTAGACGTACGCCTGCGGCGTGAAGCCGCCGGCGCGGCCGAGCAGCTGCCTGAGCGTCTCCCCGGGCTGCAGCTGGTAGATGCCGGGCGCGTTGATCTCGCCTTCGAGCGAGACCAGGCGCGTCTGCCGTGCGACCGGGACGCGGACGTCCTTCTGGCTGTAGACGGTGACGACGTCGCCGGGCTCGAGCGCGATGTTGTTGGCCTCGTCGCCTTGCAGCACCGCCTTGCCGAGGTCGAACGGGATGACGCGCGTCGTCAGGTCTGGGTTGAGCCGCTCGATCGTCGCGTAGTCCCAGTTCAGCTCGTCGAAGAGCGACCCCGGCGTCCGCCTGCCGCGCGCGACGGCGAGGAGGTCGTCGGACGGCGTGATCCGGTCGAGCCGGTTGCGCTCGTTGAGCTCGCGCTCGAGCGCCGATTGGCGATCGAAGTTGGTGCGATCGGGGACGACCCCGCGTTGCTGCGTGCCGAACGGCACGTTGCCGGTCGCGTCGGTTCCGGTATTGGGACGCCGTGCCGCGTCGGGCACCACGGTGCGCGCGTCGGGATTCATGCGGTCGACGTTGCGATCGACGCCGGCGAAGTCGTTGCGATCGGATTCGTCGCGCAGGCGAAGCCGGTCCTTGTCGTCGATCATCTGCACCAGCACGTTCTTGCGCCGGTAGAAGTCGGGCGTGATGAGCGCGTCGCGGTCGGGGATGAGATCGCGGATCTTCATTCCCGGCGTGTACGGATAGCGCAGCGGCTGCGCGACGTGCCCCTTCAGCGTCACCGCGTTCGCGAACTGCGGCGAGATCGGCAGCAGCGTCACGACGTCGCCGTCGCGCAGCGCCGTCTGCAGCCCCGTCGGATCGAGCCGGAACGATTCGACGAAGCGCTTGGCGAGCGGCTGCGACGGGTCGATGCGCTCGAGCTGGACGCGGTTCGGATTGGCGAGCACCGGCGCGCCGCCGGCATAGCGCAGCACGTCGCGGATCGGCTCGTTGTCGCTCTTCAGCTCGAAGATCGCCGGCGTGTCGATCGCTCCCGTGACCGCGACGCGCGGCCCGGCCGGCTGGAAGACGACGACGTCACCGGCGACGAGCTGGACGTCCTTCGACTTGTCGCCCTGGCCGAGGAACTCGTAGACGTCGAGCTCGGAGATGACCTTGCCGTCGCGGCGCAGCAGCACCTTGCGCATCGATCCGGTCGGGCTCGGCCCGCCGGCGGTGACGATCGCCGACAGCAGGGTCGACTGGCTCGACAGCGTCACGACGCCCGGCCGCATCGCCGGGCCGACGATGAAGACGCGCAGCCCGCGCAGCTGGCCGAGCGAGACCGAGAGGTCGAAGTTGGTGTAGAGCCGCCCGATCTGCGCGCGCAGGTTGCGCTCGAGGTCGGCCGCCTTGACGCCCGCCACGTTGAAGCTGCCGATCTTGGGCAGGTTGAGCATGCCGTTGCGGTCGACCGTGCTGCGGTAGTCGACGTCGATCGATCCCCAGGCGCGGGTGATGATCTCGTCGCCCGGGCCGATCGTGTAGTCGGCCGAGACCGGGACGTTGTCGAGCGACTGGAACGTGTCGGCGGCTTCGGCGAAGAACCGCGAGCCGAAGATCGGCAGCATCCGCCCGGTCGCGCCTTCGACGAAGCGCTGGAACTCGGTCGGTCGCGGCGGCGGCATCGGCTCGCGGCGCCGCAGCGTCGTCTCCGGCTGCCCGCGGTCGCGCGGCGCGCCGAGGTTGTCGATCGCTCCGGGCTGTCCCGGCGACCGGCCAGTCGCGCCGGGTTGCTGCGGCGCGCCGGGGCCGGACGGCAGCGACGGGTTGACGTTCTGGGTCGTTCCGCGCGGCGGGTACGACGGGGTCGTGAAGGTGCCGCCCGCGTCGGGTTCGTCGGCGGCACGCGCCGGCAACGCCGCGGCGAGCAGGGCGAGCAGGAAAGCCGGCAGCACGTGCCGGCGCCAGGCGAGCGAGAACAGGACGGTCATCGGAGGTCAGGCAACGCGGGCCGCACGACTGGCGCGGCGCGGTCGCAGTCGCGGCCGCCGATGGTAGCGCCCCCGGAGCGCCGTTTCGGCAGCGCCGGACTCGGCTTTGCTTTGCGGTTATTGTCCCGGTGTCGGAACACGGCGGGAACGGCGGCGGATGGCGCGTGCGGCGGCCAAGCGGCGAAAGGCGGAAGCAGGGGTCGAGCTCAGGCGACCGACGACCGCGGGCGAGCTCGCGAGCACTGCCGAGATCTTCCGCGAGTATGCGGCGAGCCTCGCCGTCGACCTCTGCTTCCAGGACTTCGACGCCGAGCTGGCGTCGCTGCCGGGCGAGTACGCGCCGCCGCGCGGCCACCTGCTGCTCGCCTACGTGCACGGCGAGCTCGCCGGCTGCGGCGCGATGCGACCGTTCGCCGACGCCGAGGACGGCAACGCCTGCGAGATGAAGCGGCTCTACGTGCGGCCGGCGTTTCGCGGTGCCGGCCTCGGACGCATCCTCGCCAAGGCGCTGTTCGACGAGGCGCATCGGATCGGCTACTCGACGATGCTGCTCGACACGCTCGACGACATGGAAGCCGCGCGCGAGCTCTACGCGACGCTCGGCTTCGTCGAAATCCCGCCGTACTACTACAACCCGATCCCGGGCGCCCACTACCTCAAGGCCGAGCTGAGGTGAGCGAACGCCGAGAGGCGAAGCGAGCTAGGGCGCGCGCGGCGAGAACCGGCGCGTCGCGCCGACCGCGAGCACCGTGAACGCGTCGTCGGCGACGCCGGCTGCGCGGGCAGCGCGCGCGAGCGCCCGCGGCGGCTCGTCGAGCGACTCGTCGGTGAGCTCGAACGTCCCCCAGTGGATGCCGATCGAGCGCTCGGCGGCGAGGTCGAGGTGGATCTGCACCGCCTCGGTCGGGTTGACGTGCTGGGCACGCATGAACCAGCGCGGCTCGTAGGCGCCGATCGGGATCAGCGCGACGTCGAAGCCGCGGCCGTGCTGGCGCCCGGCGAAGCGGCGGTGGATGTCGGCGAAGTCCTGCGAGTACGCGGTGTCGCCGCCGAACCAGACCTGGAAGTCGGGCGCGAAGATCGCGTAGCTGCCCCAGAGCGTCGTCATGCGGTCGTTCAGGCCGCGTCCCGACCAGTGCTGGCTCGGCGTGAGGACGATCTCGACCGCGCCGACGTGCACGCTCTGCCACCAGTCGAGCTCGACGACGCGCTCGATGCCGAGCGCGCCGAACCACGCCTTGACGCCGAGCGGCACGACGAAGAGCGGCGGTCCGCCTTCCTGCGCGGCGAGCGCGCGCACGCTCGCCTCGTCGAGGTGGTCGTAGTGGTTGTGCGAGACGACGACCGCGTCGACGTGCGGCAGCTCGGCGAGCGCGAGCCCCGGCGCGACGTGGCGCGCCGGCCCGGCGAACGAGACCGGCGAAGCGCGCTTCGAGAAGATCGGATCGGTGAGCAGCGAGATGCCGCCGAGCTGGACGAGGGTGCTCGCGTGCCCGATCCACGTCACCGAGGGCACCATCGCCGCGCCCGCGGTCGCGTTCGCGCGCAGGAACGCGAGGTCGGGAGCGACGCGCGGCGTCGGCTGCTGCGGCGGCTTCGGCAGGCCCTCGCGCGACGCGTCGATCTTCCAGCCGATCAGCGCGCCGAGGCCCTTCGGCTCGAACTCGACGTAGTTGTTCTGGAAGCGATCGCCGCGCTGCCGCGCGCCGCCGCCGTCCGGCGCATCGCCGC